>RHBP01000082.1 GCA_010030955.1 Synechococcaceae bacterium WBB_10_009
CGCGGCCGGTGAAGGCGCGCATCAGCCGCAGCACCGACATGCAGGCCTCGGTGCCGCTGTTCACGAAGCGCACCATCTCCACCGAGGGCACCGCCTCGATCACCAGTTCGGCCAGGGTGTTCTCGAGGGCGCAGGGGGCCCCGAAGCTGGTGCCCTTGTCGAGGGCGTCGTGCAGGGCGGCCAGCACATCGGGGTGGCCGTGGCCGCAGATGGCTGGCCCCCAGCTGCCGATGTAATCGATGTAGCGGTTGCCGTCCACGTCCCAGGCGTAGGCGCCCTTGACCCGGTCAAACACGATCGGCTGGCCGCCCACGGAGCGAAAGGCGCGCACCGGCGAGCTCACCCCACCGGGCATCAGCTTCTGGGCGGCACTGAACAGGTCCTGCGACCGGGAGGTGTTGTGCACGGGTGCCGAAACAGGGGCCGAGGTCAAAACGGAATCCGCAGACGGAGCTTGAGCGTCGCCCATCCTTACGCAATCAAGGCCCCAGCGGTCCAGTGGCCGGGGGCTCGTTAAGGTCTTGGCACCGCCGGCATACCGCGTGACCCCTGACTGGCGCTTGGATTGGGGCGAAATCGAGCGCCGGCTGCGGCCGCTGCTGCCGCCCCGTGCGGTGGTGGCCAAACGTCAGGAGTTGCTGGCCTACGACTGCGATGGCCTCACCCTGCACCGCCACCAGCCGCCGCTGGTGGTGCTGCCGGAAACCACCGAGCAGGTGGCGGCGGTGGTGCGCTGCTGCGCCGAGCTGGGGGTGCCGTTCATCGCCCGGGGCAGCGGCACCGGCCTCTCCGGCGGCGCCTTGGCGGAGCAGGAGGCGGTGGTGATCGCCACCAGCCGCATGCGCCAGGTGCTGGAGATCGACCTGCCCAATGAGCGCATCACGGTGCAGCCGGGGGTGATCAACAGCTGGGTGACCCGCGCCGTGGCGGGCGACGGCTTCTATTACGCCCCCGACCCCTCCAGCCAGGTGGCCTGCAGCATCGGCGGCAACGTGGCTGAAAACTCCGGTGGGGTGCACTGCCTGAAATACGGCGTCACCAGCAACCACGTGCTGGCCATGGAGGTGGTGTTGCCCGATGGCAGCGTCACCACCCTGGGCGGCGGCCTGCCGGAGATGGGCGGCCTCGACCTGCGCGGTGTGTTCATCGGCAGCGAGGGCACCCTGGGCATCGCCACGGCCATCACGCTGCGGCTGTTGCGCGCCCCCGAAACGGTGGCGGTGCTGCTGGCGGATTTTGCCTCGATGGAGGCGGCCGGGGAGGCGGTGCGGCTGATCACCAGCGCCGGCGTGCTGCCCGCGGGCATGGAAATGATGGATCGCCCCTGCATCCACGCCGTCAACGATTCCTTTGGCGTGGATGAGTACCCCCGCGAGGCGGCGGCGGTGCTGCTGATCGAGCTCGATGGCCATGCCCTCGAGGTGAAGGAATCGGTGGAGCTGGCCAGCCGGCTGTGCCTGGAGGCGGGCGCCGGCGCCGTGCGCGAGGCCTGGACGGAGGAGGCCCGGGCCCGGCTGTGGAAGGGGCGCAAGAGCGCCATCTCAGCCCTGGGGCGGCAGTTCCCCAGCTACTACCTGCAGGACGGCGTGGTGCCGCGCACCGCCCTGCCCAAGGTGCTGGCGGCGATTGAGCGGCTTAGCCAGGAGCACGGGCTGGCGGTGGCCAATGTGTTCCACGCCGGCGATGGCAACCTGCACCCCTTGATCCTCTACCGGGCCGGTGAGCCGGGGGTGAACGGCCGGGTGCAGGCCCTGGGGGCGGCGATCCTCAAGCTCTGCATCGAGGCCGGCGGCAGCATCAGCGGCGAGCACGGCGTGGGCAGCGACAAACGCTGCTACATGGACTGGATGTTCAACGCCGACGACCAGGCCACGATGCTGCTGGTGCGGCGGGCCTTCGACCCCGACGGCCTGGCCAACCCCGGCAAGATCTTCCCCACCCCGAAAACCTGTGGCGAGTCGCTGGCGCGGCTGGTGGAGCTGAAGCTGGAGGGGGTGGCCCTGCCCGAGGGGGCGAGCGTTTTTTAGAAGTCCTCGCCCTCGTCCCCGTCCCCGTCGGGCGGCCAGGCCAGGTTCACCACCACCGGGGCGTGGTCGCTGGGTTGGGGGTTGGCCCGGGTGTGCTTGTGGATCACGCAGCCGGTGGCGCAGCCGAGCAGCTGCTCGCACAAATAAATGTGGTCGATGCGCCAGCCCTGGTCCCGCTCCCAGGCGCCGCTGCGGTAGTCCCACCAGCTCCAGTGGCCACGCTCCGGCTCAAACACGCGGAACACATCGGTGAGCCGGTCCCCCAGCAGGGCCCGCAGCGCCTCGCGCTCGGGCGGGCTGGCCATGATCCCGCCGGTGTCGCGGGCGGGGTCGGGCAGGTCGCGGTCCTCCGGGCCGATGTTGAAGTCGCCCAGCATGCAGAGCGGATCCCCTTGGCGTTCCTGCTGCGCCAGGTAGCGCCGCAGGCAGGCCAGCCAGGCCAGTTTGTAGGGGTATTTCTCGCTGCTCAGCCCGCTGCCGTTGGGCACATAGAGGTTGAGCACCCGCACCCCGTCCACCAGGGCGCTGATCACGCGCTTCTGCTCGCCGAGGGCGGCGGCTTCCGCATCGCCCGGCAGCAGGGCCTCGAAGCCGATCTGCACGTCGTCGAGGGGCACCCGGCCCACCAGGGCCACGCCGTTGTAGGCCTTCTGGCCGCTGATGGCGCAGCGGTAGCCGATCTGCTCAAACGCCGCGTGGGGGAAGAGCTCGTCGGCCACCTTGGTTTCCTGCAGGCAGAGCAGCTCCGGTTGCTCCTGCTGCAGCCAGGTGAGCACCTGATCCAGGCGGGTGCGCACCGAGTTCACGTTCCAGCTGGCGATGCGCATCGGCGGTGCGGTGGGGGGGTGGCGCTGACCACAGCTTCCCCCACCATTGGCCGAGGGCCGTAGCATTTCGGCACTTGAACCCAACCCGCTGCCCGCGGCTGGCCATGGTCTCCCGTTCTTTCCCGTTGCTGCTCGGCCTGCCGGCCGCCTGCCTCTGCGCCGCGACGGCCCTGCAGCCGGCGGCCCGCGCCCAGGTCAACACCAACAGCAACCTTTCCATCCAGGAGCAGCGCGTTTACGACGTGGGCCCCGGCGGCACCAACCCCGGCACCAAGGGTGGCTCGATCCTCGACGCCACCAATCCGATGGAACTGCTCAACAAGCTGAAGCGCGGCACCGCCCTCGACGACGCCACCAACCCCACCGACGCCATCGACGCGGCGCTTAAGGAGCTGGAGAAGCAGTCTCCGACGGCGGCGAGCCGGCCGGGGTCGGCGTCGGCACCGCTGGTGAAGCAGCCTTAGGGCTGAGGGCCGCTTTGCGCAGGCTGGTGAGCCCCCAACTGGTGGCCACCTGATCCAGGCGGGCATCCCGCTTGTCGGGCTGGCGGCTGCGGGCCAGGGCCATGGCCTCCTGGGCGGCCTTGGTGTCGCCCTGTTCCTGGCGCAGCAGCGCCAGGGCCAGCAGGGGCCGCGGGTCGCGCGGGAAGTCGCCCGCCAGCTTGAGGTAGAGCGCGGCGGCTTCGGCCCTCTGGCCCTGCTGTTGCTGCAGATCCGCCAGCAGCATGCCGATCGGCAGCGCCTGGGGCTGCACCAACGGTTTGCTGGCTTTCTCCAGCAACGCCTTGAGCTGGGCCTGGGCCTGGCTGCCGCGGCCCTGTTCCAGCTGCAGCAGGGTGAGCAGCTGCAGCGCTTCGATCCGGTCGGGTTTGAGGTTGAGCACCTGGCGCAGCTCGCGCTCGGCGCCGCTGCGGTCGTTGCCGTTGCGGCGCAGCTCCGCCAGCAGCACCCGCAGCTGCCAGTTTCCAGGCTGCTGATCCGCCAGTTGCTCCAGCAGGGCGGTGGCCTCCTGCTGTTGATCCAGCACCAGCAAGAGCTGCAGCAGCCGCCGTTGCTCGGCCTCGGTGGCGGAGCCATCGGCGAGCCGTTGGCGCAGCAGATCCGCCTGCCGCTCCACCGCCGCCTGGCCCGGGTTGCCGGCCCCCTGGCTGCCCTGCCGTTGCCCGAGCCACCAGCCCCCCGCCAGCGACAGGCCCACCAGCAGCGCCGCCCCCAGGCTGAGCAGCAGCCCCGGCCGGGCGATCGCGCTGGCGGCTGAGCTGGCGCGGGGGGGCATGGGCGAGCGCACGGTTGCCGCCAAGTTTGGGGCCTTTTGGCGCTGGTTACATTGTGGGCCGGGCCTTCGACGTCAAGCCGGCCCCTGAGGGTTACAGCCACGATGCGTCAGCACCCCATTTCCCCGGTCACCGAACCGATGCAGTACCGGGCCATCGGTGTGGTGCGGGGGACGTACCTGCCCGACGACCCCGAGCAGCTCACCCGCGGCAGCATTGCCGTGGAGGATGGCAGCCGCATTGAGGCGGTGGTGCTGGGCCGGGTGTTGACCCTGATGCGCCGCCACTTGGATCTGACCAAGCCCCACCTGTGGGTGGCCTACCCCCGCTACCGCGATGCCGGCAAGTTGCACCTGCAGCTGGTGGGGGTGTGGGAGCCGAGCACCCTCACCGAGGCCGGCGGTGCCGACCAGCTGCCCGAGGGCGACGACTACTTCTCGGTGCGCGGCGAGCTGATCTACACCCGCCCCGAAGACGGCGATCTGGTGGTGAAGATCCGCCAGCAGCCCCGGGCCGATGGCAGCCGGCCCACGCCATTCAAATTGCAGCTCAAGGGGGAGATGTCCCCTGAGCATCTGCGCCATTTCGTGGCCCTCGACCTGCGCCGCCAGGGGCAGGATCTGCAGCTGGAGCGCCATGAGGTGATCGGCCCCGTGCCCCAGCGCGCCGGCAAGGGCCGCGGCCCCCGCGGTGGCGGTGCGCGCGGTGGCGGTGCGCGAAGTGGTGGCCCTCGGGCCGCAGCCCCCCGCGCCGGGGCCCCCAGCCGCGGCGGCAACTGAGCATGGACGGGCCGGGGCGCTTCCCCAGCTCCGACCAGGGGTCCACGGCGGCCCTGAATGCCGGGTTGGCGGTGGCCGGCGTCACGGCGGTGGCGGTGGGCGGCCCCCTGGTGGGCCTCTCCCCTGCCTGGATTGCCGTGGCGGTGGGCGGCGGCCTGGCCCTGTTGAGTGTGGATGCCGCCAGCTTTGCCGGCCTGGGCGGCCACCTGCTGGCGGAGGCCCTGCCCCTGGGCGTTGGCGAAGCTCGCCTGCGCCGCATCGCCATCCATGAGGCGGGCCATGTGCTGCTGGCCGCGGAGAACAACCTGCCGGTGAAGCAGGTGCTGGTGGGCAGCCGGGCCTGCCTGCGCCAGGGGCTGCGCGCCAACGGCAGCACCGAGCTGGAGCCGCCCCCCCACGCCAAGTTGCCCCTGGAGGATCTGCGCCGCTGGAGCCGGGTGTTGCAGGCCGGCATGGTGGCCGAAACCCTGGTCTACGGCGGCTCCCGCGGCGGCGCCGACGACCGCGCCCTGCTGGGGCGCCTTTGGGGCCTGTCGGGCCATGCGGTGGCCACCGCCCAGCAGGAGCAGCGCCGCGCCCGCCGGGAGGTGGAGCAGTGGCTGCGGCAGCACCGCGGCCGGCTGGAGGAGCGGGCTGCGGCGTTGTTGCAGGGGGCCCGGTGAGCGCATCCGCCCCGCTGCGCACCCCACTGGCCCTGGTGGATTGCCCCACCGGCCTGGCCGGCAACATGCTGCTGGCGGCCCTGTTTGATTTGGGGTTGCCCGCGGCGGCGGTGGAGCAGCCCCTGGCGGCCCTGGGGTTGGCGGGGGCGTTTCGGCTGCGGCTGGAGCAGCGCCGCAGCGGTGGCCTGCGGGGCCAGCACCTGGAGGTGGAGCTGCTGGAGGCCTCGCCCCCCCATCGCCTCTGGCGGGAGCTGCGCCAGCAGATCGCGGCGGCCCCCCTGGAGCCGGCGTTGCAGCAGCGCGTGTTGGCGGTGTTTGGCCAGCTGGCGGAGGCGGAGGGGGCGGTGCATGGCCACGGCGCCGAGCAGGTGCATTTCCATGAGGTGGGGGCCGTGGATGCCCTGGTGGATGTGGTGGGGGTGTGCGCGGGGCTGCTGCATTTCGGCGTGGAGCAGCTGGTGTGCACCCCACCGCCGGCGGGCCATGGCGCGGTGCGCACGGCCCATGGGCTGTTGCCCCTGCCGGCGCCGGCGGTGCTGGAGCTGGCCCAGCGGGGCGCCATCCCCCTGGCCAGCAGCGAAGGCTTCCCCGCCGGTGAACTCACCACCCCCACCGGCCTGGCGTTGATGGCGGCGTTGGCCAGCCGCTTCGGCCAGGCGCCACCCCTGCGGCCGCGGGCGGTGGGCATCGGCCTGGGCAGCCGCACGCTGGATCGCCCCAACCTGCTGCGGCTGGTGCTGGCTGAGGGCACCGCTGAGGGCGCAGCTGAGGGCCTCGCCGCGGATGGGCCCGCCCCCCTCTGGGAGCCGCTTTTGCAGCAGCAGGCCCAGATCGACGACGCCACCCCGGAAGACCTGGCCTTCCTGCAGGGGCAGCTGCGGGCCGCCGGGGCGCTGGAGGTGTTCAGCCAGGCGGTGCAGATGAAGAAGGGCCGCCCCGGCACGTTGATCACGGTGCTGGCCGTCCCCGAGCAGGCCGATGCCCTGCGCCAGGTGTGGTGGCGGCACGGCACCAGCCTTGGGGTGCGGGAGCAGGTGTTGCAGCGTTGGGCCCTGCCGCGGCAGCAGCTGCAGCTCAACACCCCCTGGGGGCCCGTGCGCCTCAAGCGCGCCCAGCGGCCCGATGGCAGTTGGCTGAGCAAGCCGGAGGTCGACGACCTGATCGCCCTGGCCCAGAGCCATGGCCTGCCGCTGGCGGCGTTGCGCAGCCGGGTGTTGGCGCTGCTGGAGGCGGAGCAGCCCGGCCCCGGCGGAGCGCCATGACGGCACGATTTGCCCTGCCCGGGGGGGTGCGCCGCTGGATCACCCTGGCCAGCGCCGGTTTCCTGGTGGCGGCGCTGCTGGGCCATGGCCGCCAGCTGCTGGAGCTGCAGCTCGATGGCCAGGGCTGTCTGTGGCTGCTGCTGGGGGTGGGCGTCAGCCTGCTGAGCCTGGTGGTGAATGGCCTGGCCTGGGGGGTGCTGTTGCGTTGGCTCGGCCACCGGCCCCGCTGGGCCGCGGTGGTGCTGCTGTTCCTCAGCTCCAACCTGCGCAAATACCTGCCGGGCGGCATCTGGCACCTGGCCCAGCGGCTGCGGAGCCTGCAGGGCGCTGCCGCTGGCACGCCCCTGCCCAAGCCCCTGCCCGAGCCCCTGAGCGGCCGCGAGGCGGTGGTGGCGGTGCTGCTGGAGCCGCTGCTGGCGGCGGTGGCGGCCCTGGCCCTGGTGCCGCTGGGCGGCTGGCAGGGGGGGCTGGGGCTCCTGGCACCCATGCCCTTGCTGGCGCTCTTGCCCCGTTGGTTCACCCCCCTGCTGGAGCGCCTGGAGCGCCAGC
>RHBP01000083.1 GCA_010030955.1 Synechococcaceae bacterium WBB_10_009
TGGCGGAGCCCTGCGGCAACTGCGATGGCTGCCTGGAGCCGCAACGGCGGCGCGACTGCCGGGTGGAGGCCCAGAAGGCACTGTCGGCGGTGTTCCGCACGGGCCAGCGCTTCGGGGCCGCCCACGTGGTGGATGTGCTGCTGGGCAGCAACAGCGAAAAATTGCGCAGCCTCGGCCATGACCAACTGAGCGTGTTCGGCATCGGCACCGAGCTCGACCGCAACCAGTGGCGGGCGTTGCTGCGCCAGCTGCTTGGGGGCGTTGGACTCGCCGCCGGAGGCCCGCGGCGGCCTGCGCTTCGGCGACGAGGCCGTGGTGAAACCGCTGCTGCGGGGGGAGCAGGCGCTGGAGCTGGCGCTGCCGGAACCCACGCCGCCCCGCCGCCAGCGGGCTGGGGCGGCGGGCCGCGGATCAGCGGAGCAGGCCATGGTGCCGGCGGCGGACCAGCCGCTGCTGGAGGCCCTGAAGGCCTGGCGGCGGGGCCAGGCCCGCGAGCAGGGGGTGCCCCCCTATGTGGTGTTCCACGACCGCACCCTGCAGGAGCTGGCGGTCCAGCGGCCCACCACACGCCACGCCCTGGCGGAGGTGGGGGGCATCGGCGCCGCCAAGCTGGAGCGCTACGGCGCAGCCCTGCTGGAGGTGCTGGCGGCAGGCGAGGCCTAGCCTCGGCCCACGACCCACCGCCCATCGCCCCCCGATCGCGCCAACCATGACGGTCACGCCGCTCAGCCTGCGCACCATCCCGGTGGAGCTCAGCGCCAACCCCTACCCGATCGTGATCGGCACCGGGGCGCTGCAGCAGCTGGGGGAGCAGGTGGGCGCCGCCGGCATCAAGGCCGGCACCAAGGTGCTGGTGGTGACCAACCCGGTGGTGAACCTGCACTACGGCGCCACGGCCCTGGCCAGCCTGCGGGCCGCGGGCATGGACGCCCAGCTGCTGGAGATCGACGCCGGGGAAGACCAGAAAACCCCCGCCACCGTGGCGCTGATCCATGACGCCGCCTTCGCCCAGAAGCTGGAGCGCGGCTCGCTGATCGTGGCCCTGGGCGGCGGTGTGGTGGGCGACATGGCCGGCTTTGCCGCCGCCAGCTGGCTGCGGGGCATCGCCGTGGTGCAGGTGCCCACCACCCTGCTGGCGATGGTGGACGCGGCCATCGGCGGCAAGACCGGCGTGAACCACCCGGGGGGCAAAAACCTGATCGGCGCCTTCCACCAACCGCGGCTGGTGCTGATCGATCCGGCCTGCCTGGCCACGCTGCCGCCGCGGGAATTCCGGGCCGGCATGGCGGAGGTGATCAAGTACGGCGTGATCGGCGATGGCGAGCTGTTTGCGCAGCTGGAGCGGGCGGGGGAGCAGCTGGCCTCGATGGAGGCGCTGCCGCCGGCGCTGCTGCAAACGATCCTGGAGCGCTCCGCCGCCGCCAAGGCCCGCGTGGTGGCGGCCGACGAACGGGAAGGCGGGCTGCGGGCGATCCTCAACTACGGCCACACCCTGGGCCATGTGGTGGAGGCCCTCTGCGGCTACGGCACCTACCTGCACGGGGAGGCCGTGGCCATCGGCATGGTGGCCGCCGGCGAACTGAGCTGTGAGCTGGGGCTTTGGAGCCGTGACGACCAGGAGCGCCAGCGGCGGGTGATCGCCGCGGCGGGGCTGCCCCTGGCCTGGCCGGATCTGCAGCCCGAGGCGGTGCTCGGCTGCCTCCAGGGCGACAAGAAGGTGCGCGACGGCCGGGTGCGCTTCGTGCTGCCCACGGCCCTGGGGCGGGTGGAGATCCGCGACGACGTGGGCGCTGAGCAGGTGCAGGCGGCGTTGGCGCGCTGCCTCAGCTGAGCGACGACACGGCGCGGGCGATCAGCACCGCCAGGATCAGGATTCGCCAGCAGCACCTGCAGGGCCATCACCAACTTGGCGGGGCGAGACACCAAGGCCTCACTGGTGGGGCCGTAGGTGGAGTTGACGTTGAGCGAGATGAACAGGTAGTCGATCAGGTGCGGGATCGGTGCCGGTTCCCCCTCACGGCTGGGCCACACGAAGGCGCCGCCGGGGGTGCTGACGTCGATGAACACGTAGATGAACATGAACACCAGCACGGTTTCCATGTAAACCGCCGCCACATCCCAGAGGCCACCGAGGCCGCCGCCGCTGTGGACGTCAGCCGTGAAGATCATCGCCATCACATTGGTGATCACCTGCAGCACCGAAAAGCCCAGGTAGATCAACCCCCAGCGGAACAGCCAACGGCGCTGACCCCGGAACAGGGCCAACACCAGTCCCAGGGTCACCACCACGAACAACACGGTGCTGCTGCGCTCGAACCCCAGCACCCAAATCTTCAGCTGGGGGGAGATCACCGGGGCACGCACCAGGTGATTGGAGAGCAGCCAATCCATCAGCCACACGCCCGTGGTGGCCAGGATCACCGCCAGGCGGCCATGGCCTTGGGTGAGCCGCTCGCGCAGTTGATCCGCCGGAGAGAGTGGGGCTGGCGCAGGGGCCATGGCTGGGGTGGGCGGCACTGCTCACCAGGGTGGCGGAGGATCCTGCAAAAACAAGCTGATCGCCGCGCCGGCGCCGCCCGCCGGCGACGGGCCGGGGCGCTCGAAGGCCAGCCAGCGGAAGTCGCCCAGGGCGATGGGATCGGCGAGGCGCAGCAGGGCTTCGCGGCGGCTGAGCAGCTGCGGCAGGGCCCCGACACCCTGTGTCTGCAGGCCATGCAGCCGCTGCGCCAAGCCCAGGGCCAGCAGGGCCTCCCCCTGGCGGCGCTGGCCGAGCGGCCGCCAGCCACCGGCCTCGGCGGCCTCCAGCAGGGTTTCGATGCAGAGGTGGGCCGTGAGGTCCCAGTGGCCGGGCTCGCCCAGGGGGTCGTCGCTGGCCTGCTGCTGGCGGTAGGCCATCAAGGTGCCGTTGCTGCGCTGGGGGGCGTAGTAGCGCCAGGCCTCGTGGGCGTAATCCACCACCAGCAGCTGGCCGCTGGCCAGGCCCTGGCCGGCCCGCTGCAACCAGGGCGCCAGGCCGCCGTGGAGCTCCGTGGCCCACCCCGGCGGGCGTTGGGGGCCGGGGTCGGCCAACCCCAGGGCTGCCAGCGACGCCAACGCCGGCGGCGGCAAGGGCTCGCCGGCCTGCAGCCGCAGCAGGGGCTGGGCCCCAGGCTCCCCGTGTAGGGCCACCCCCTGGTGGCGCCAGAGGGCCCCGTCCCACACGATGCGCTCCACCGCCAGGGCATCGAGCACCTCGTGGGCCAGCATCACGCCGGCCACCGGGTTGGCCGCCAGCGCTTCAAAGCTGCACCAGCGGCAGGGCAGGGGGGCGTGCTCCAGGAGCTGCCGCTGGCGAACGGCCATGCCGGGGTTGGGCTCCACCAGCACCAGCTCGGTGCGGGCCGCCAGGGCCGGCCAGCCCTGGGCCAGGGCCCCGGCCAGTTGCAGCGCCAGGTGCCCCTCCCCCGGGCCGGTTTCCACCAGGGCCAGGGGGCTCTGGGCCGGCTGGGCTTCAAGCCACTGGGCGAGTTGCGGCGCCAGCAGGGCGGCGAAATCGGGGCCCAGGGAGGGGGAGGTGGCGAAGTCGCCGCGGGGGCCCACCTGCAGGCGGCCGCTGCCGTAGGCGCCGTGCTCAGGGTCGTGCAGGGCCCACTGCATGTAGGTGCTGAAGGGCACCCACCCGCCGGCGGCGTGCAGCCGTTCAGCCAGCCAGGGGGGGGCGGGGTGCTGGGTCACACCGGTGCGGTGGGGTCAGGGAGAATGCTGGCCACTGAAGCAGGCGCGATGACCGGACCCCGAGGAGCGCTGGCCTGGACCCTGCGGGCCCTGCTCAGCCTGGTGCTGCTGCTGGGGGTTTGGGTGGCGCCGGCCCGGGCCTATGACAACCCGGACCTGCTGCCCGATCACCCCACCCCGGTGATCGACCTGGCCAAGATCCTCACCGATCCGCAGCGCAGCGCCCTGGAGGCGGAGCTGGAGGATTTCGAGCGGGTGAGCGGCTGGAAGCTGCGGGTGCTCACCCAGTACGACCGCACCCCCGGCCTGGCGGTGAAGGACTTCTGGGGCCTGGATGAGCGCTCGTTGCTGCTGATCGCCGACGAGCGCGGCGGCAACCTGCTCAACTTCAACGTGGGCGATGCGCTGTTTGCGCTGATGCCGCGCACCTACTGGGTGGAGCTGCAGACCCGCTTCGGCAACCAGTACTACGTGCGCGACAACGGGCAGGACGCCGCCATCCTCGATTCGCTGCACACGGTGAAGGGCTGCCTGGAGATCGGCGGCTGCCAGGTGGTGCCGGGGCTGCCCCAGGAGCAGTGGATCCTCACCCTGGCCACCTCGATCCTGGGGGGCCTGATCGTGGGCTTCGCCGCCTACCCCCGCCAGCCCGACCGCAGCGTGGAGTGGGCCTGGGTGCTGCTGCTCTCACCCCTGTGGGTGATCCTGTTCGGGGTGTTCGGCGTGGCGCCGATCATCACCCGCACCCCCGATCTGCTGCCGTTGGTGCGCAACGCCCTGGGGTTTGTGGGGGCGATTGCGGCGGCCTATGTGATCGCCCAGAACACCGTGGGCAAAAACCGGCTGAAGGACAGCGAAGGCTGAGGCACCGCCCCTCAGCTGCCCTGGGCCTCACTGCGGGGGCCGAGGCGATCGAGGCCCTCCAGGCGGCAACGCAGCGACTCGGCCGGTTCGCAGCTGGGCTGCTCCGCCACCACGGGCACCACGCCGGCGATGGCCCGCAATTCAGCCAGGTTGCGCTCGTAGAAGGCCTTGAGGGCGCCGTAGCGCTTCACCGGCTGGCCGTAGAAGCTGCGGCCGGCCAGGGTGGGGAAGGAGGCCCACTCCGGCGCCAGGCGGGCGGCCAGCTCCGGGGTGAACGCACCGCGATCGGCCAGGGCGAGGGCGCCACGCAGCTGGATCAGGAAGATGGCGGCCTGGTCCTGCACGTCGGGCCCGAATCCGGGGAGCTGCAGGCTGCGGCTGGCGCGGGCCCAGGTGAAGGGCATGAACTGGTAAGCCCCGGCGGCGGCGCTGGCGTAGCCACCGGAATAGACCACCCGGTCGGGGTGGCGCTCCAGATGGGGCATCAGGCCACCGCCGAACATGATGCGGTAGCCAAGGTTCTCGCCCCGGGCCCAGGTGCCCTCGGCGTAGCGGATGGTGTTGAGCAGCGCCCGGCGCTCGGGGGTGATGGCGAAGCGGAAGGGCAACCCTTCGGCCGGGGCTCCATCGCTGGCGTTGAGCAGGGCCAGCTGGGAGTGGGGGCGCGGGGCATCCAGCGTGGTGGTGCCGGCGGCGGCCATCAGCTGGGCCTGGGCGGGAGCCTGGAGCAGGGGGCCGGCGACACAGCAACCGGCCACGGCGGCAATCAGGCTCAGACGGCGCTGAACAGGCAAAACGCGATGGCGAAGAACGGGCATCGGCTCCTGCGGTGGCCTTGGGGGCCGGGCGGCGATGGGCCGCAGCGCAAGGGGCGATGAACCACCCTGATCAGCAACAACCGAGGTTGGGGCTGGGTTTGGCGAAGCCAAACGCAAGGCTCAGCGCGGGAAAGATTCCTTGATCAACATCACTGCAAGCATGAATCCTGAAGCCTTCCGATGGAACGCTTTAAGGAATCAGCGCCTGAGGCAATAGTGAAGCAAGAAAACTTGCGACGAACTGAAGCGAATCAGGATAAGTTGCGCAGAGTTTGTCACACAAACCCCGCGACACCATCGCATCAGTGACACTCACACAAGTGTCTACTTGTATCAAGAATTACGCAGGCCATTTCAAACAGCAATGGCCCACAGGGTTTTGTATGCAAATGAATCACCGCTGAAGCGGTGATGAGGCTTGGTGGCCGATCCGTTGCAGCAGCTGCGCTGCCTGGCGATCACCACCATCGGGAACAGGGGCGGCGGTGGGCGCCAGCAACGGCTGATCCAGCTGCCAATCCCCCTGCTGCAGCTGCTCACGGCTGATCAGGCGGTGCCGGCTGTGGCGCTCCAGGGCCTGCTCCAGCACGGGCGCCTCGGCAAAGCCCTCGCGGCGCACCACCTGCAGCCCCACCCCCGCCGCCATGGCCTCACAGAAGGTGCTGTAGCCCGGTTTGGTGAACACCCGGCCGCACAGGGGCAACAGCTCCAGCGGCCGGATGTCGGCGGGGAGGCGAATGACATTGGCGGCGCCGCAGTCGAGGCCCGGATCGGACACCACGAAACGGTGTTCGGGCCAGGCTTCGAACAGGGGCCGCTCCACATGCAGGCCCATGCCGCCGAAGCCCACCATCACGGTGCGCTCGCGGGGGTGATCCAGGCCCAAGCGTTGCGCCAGGGCGGCGGCATCCTCCCGGGGCCGGCCCGGGGTGAGGCCCACGGCGGTGGTGGGCAGGCCCCAGGGCATGGCCATGGCAAAGGGGCAGGCGATCAGGGCCGTGCCCTGGCGGTAGCCGGCACCGGCAGCGGCGGCCCAGGGCTCAAACCGCGGGCCCATCGGCCCATAGATCGCATCCCAACCGAAATTGCCCATGAACACCAGCGCAGCCCCCACCGCCTGGGCCAGGGCGGCGGCGGCCGGCGGCACATCCGCCAGCACCAGCAGCGGTTGCCGTTGCTCCAGCAGCCAGGCGCGCTCGGCGGCCAGCTGCGCCGGCAATTGCTGCTCCAGGCGCTCGAGGGCCGCAAGGGTGGCGTCGGGGTCGGAGCCGAGGGCATCGGCCTGCAACACGCCCACATCCCAGCGGCAGGGGCGGTGCTCGAACGGCACCGCGCCGAAGGCCAGCCGCAGGAACGCCTCCGGCAACGGCGTGGAGAGCACCAGACGCCACTGGGGCTGAAGGCGGTGCAGGGCCGTGAGCACCGAGGCCACCCGGGAGCCATGGCCGTAGCCATGGCCGCTGACGCAGGCGTAGATCAGCACGGTTCGAGGGCGGCGTCGTGGTGGAGGGTCTGCCGGTAGAGCAGCTGGCCGTCCAGGCCAAACCAGCGGTGGCTCACCTCCACGGGCTGGCCATCGCGCAGCACCACCCAGCTGAAATGGCGCAGCTCGCGGCCCTGGCCGTCGCGGCCATGGCGGGGCACATCGGCGCTGTTGAGGTAGGCGGTGCCGGCCCGATCCCGGCAGAAGCTGCGGCGCTCCCCCTGGCCGCGCTTGAGGCGGTGGTGCATGTGGCCGAACACCACCAACGGCACGGGCCGGTGGCGGCGGATGCGGTCGATGGCCAGGGCCAGATCCTGGTCGCCCCAGTCGCAGGCGGGGCGCTTCCAATCGCGGCCGCAGGGATCCGCCACCTCGCTGCCCAGGCCGGAGGGGCCGCAATGGGCGAGCAGCACCAGGGGCAGGGCGGGATCGGCGGCCACGGCGGCGTCGACGATGCGCTGAACCGACTCCTCCAAGCTCAGGGGCCCAAACA
>RHBP01000084.1 GCA_010030955.1 Synechococcaceae bacterium WBB_10_009
GCTGCTGGAGGACGGCCGCCTCACCGACTCCAAGGGCCGCACGGTGGACTTCAAGAACACCCTGATCATCATGACCTCAAACATCGGTTCGAAGGTGATCGAGAAGGGCGGCGGTGGCCTGGGCTTCGAATTCTCCGGGGCCGATGCGGAAGAAACCAACTACAACCGCATCCGCTCCCTGGTGAACGAAGAGCTCAAGCAGTACTTCCGGCCTGAGTTCCTCAACCGCCTCGACGAAATCATCGTCTTCCGGCAGCTCAGCCGCGAGGAGGTCAAGGAGATCGCCGAGATCATGCTCAAGGAGGTGTTCGGCCGCATGGAGGAGAAGGGCATCCATCTCTCCGTCACCGACGCCTTCAAGGAGCGCCTCGTGGAGGAGGGCTACAACCCCAGCTACGGCGCCCGTCCGTTGCGCCGCGCCGTGATGCGCCTGCTGGAAGACTCGCTGGCCGAGGAGTTCCTCTCCGGCCGCATCGGCGAAGGCGACAGCGCGGTTGTCGACGTGGACGACAACAAGCAGGTGGTGATCCGCAAGCAAGGCGACAGCGCGGTGGCCATGCCCGCCCTGGCCGGCGCCAGCGCCTAAGGCCTCACTCAGTCCCCCTGCGCCGGGTCCCCCTGCTGCGGCGGGGGGGCCACCACATAACGGCGCCCGTCGTCGCCGATGTAGGTGAGGTTGCCGTCGGCATCCAGCACCGGCGCCGCATGGGGCGTCATCGGTGCTGGATCCTCCTCGGGTGCCCCAGAGGGGGCGAGCGGATCGGGCATCAGGCCTCGCTTCTGCTTCAGGCGACCGTGGCCATGTGACGCATCAGGTCGATGCACTTGCAGCTGTAGCCCCACTCGTTGTCGTACCAGGCCACCAGCTTCATGAAGGTGTCGGTGAGGGCAATGCCGGCGCCGGCATCAAACACGGAGGTGCAGCTCTCGCCCAGGAAGTCGTTGGACACCACCTCGTCTTCGGTGTAGCCGAGGATCCCGGCCAGCTCCCCCTGGGAGGCGGCCTTCATGGCGGCCTTCACCTGCCCGTAGCTGGTGGGCTTGGCCAGGTTCACGGTGAGGTCCACCACCGACACATCGGGGGTGGGCACGCGGAAGGCCATGCCGGTGAGCTTGCCGTTGAGCTCGGGGATCACGCGGCCCACCGCCTTGGCGGCACCGGTGGAGCTGGGGATGATGTTCTGGCCGGCGCCGCGGCCACCGCGCCAATCCTTCACCGAGGGGCCGTCCACGGTTTTCTGGGTGGCGGTGGTGGCGTGCACGGTGGTCATCAGACCGTTGACGATGCCGAAGTTGTCGTGCAGCACCTTGGCCATGGGCGCCAGGCAGTTGGTGGTGCAGCTGGCGTTGGACACGATCGCCTGGCCGGCGTAGCTGCGGTGGTTGACCCCCATCACGAAGATCGGGGTGTCGTCCTTGGAGGGGGCGCTCATCACCACGCGCTTGGCGCCGGCGTTGATGTGGGCGCGGGCGGCCTCATCGGTGAGGAAGAAGCCGGTGCTCTCCAGCACGTAATCGGCACCCACCTGGTCCCACTGGAGGGTGTTGGGGTCGCGCTCGGCGCTGATGCGGATCGTGTTGCCGTTCACCACCAGCTGGCCGTTCTCCACCCGCACATCGCCCTGGAAGCGGCCGTGGGTGGAGTCGTAGCGGAGCATGTAGGCCAGGTACTCCACATCGATCAGGTCGTTGATGCCCACCACCTGCACATCCGCCAGGGTGACGGCACGGCGGAACGCCAGGCGGCCGATGCGACCAAAGCCGTTGATGCCGATGCGGATGGTCATGGGGGCGCTCCTGGACGCGAAACAAACCGGGAATCGGCCACCTTACCCGCCGCGCCCAAGGGGCCCCAAGCCGCCGCTCAGCCTTCCTTCTGGCCGTTCTCAAACTGCTCGCTGAGCAGCCGCCGCTGGTATTCCGCCCCCAGGGCCGTGAGGTGGGCCTCGGCGGATTCGAGCAGGTCCTCGTCGATCTGCTCAAAGGCGCCCCCCTCCGGCACCGCCATACCCAGCACCAGGGCGAGGGCATCAAACAGGCGCACTTGGTCGTTCTGCCAGGCCTGGTAATCGCCGGCGAAATCCACCATCTCCTGCTCCTCCAGCTCACCGCGCTCAACCGCCTGGCGCAGGTTGTGCAGCTGGGCCAGGCGCGCGGAGGTCACCACCGCGTGGGCGGCGGCCAGGGCCGCCAGGGCATCGCTGGCCTCCCGTTTGAGCACGGTGAGGTCGCGCTCGCGCACCGCCTCCTCGATCGAGAGCGGCGGGCGCAGCCCCGGCAGCTGGCCGATGGCGGCCTGCTGGCGGGCGTCGGGCAGCTGGGCCGGCAGCACCGTGGGGGGCGGCACCAGCGCCGGGGCCGGTTTCAGGGCCGCTCCCCAACGGATCAGCGTGTCCGCCAACCGCGTGCGCCATTGCCGCTTGGCCATGCCGTTGCCCATGGATGCCCCCAATCTGGCGCCACGGCGCCCATCTGGGGTGGCGCCCCCCGAAGGCAGCGCGGCTGGGGCTAGCGCTTCTACAGTGGTGGATTGGAGTTTGGCGGTTTCGGCGGGCCCATGCAGCAAGCCAGCACCCAGAGCCACGCCATCGCCCCGGCGCGGGTGCTGCGCGGCCCCGGCGCCTGGGCCGAGGCCCTGCCGGCCATCGCCGCCCTGGGCCAACGGCCCCTGCTGCTGGGCCGCAGCGCCGCCACCGAACCCCTGCGCCAGGAGCTGCAGCGGCAGCTGCAGGCGGCGGGGCTGCAGCCCGTGGCGGCCGCCCTGCAGCACGACTGCTGCGAGAGCGACCTGGCGCGGCTGGCCCAGGACTGCACCGCCGCGGGCTGCGATGCGGTGTTGGCGGTGGGGGGCGGCAAGGTGCTCGACGCCGGCAAGCTGCTGGCCCACCGGCTGGGGCTGGCCTGCATCACCGTGCCCAGCAGCGCCGCCACCTGCGCCGGCTGGACCGCCCTGGCCAACGTGTATTCCGAGCAGGGGGCGTTCCAGGGGGATGTGGCCCTGGAGCGCTGCCCCGACCTGCTGGTGTTTGACCACCAGCTGGTGCAGCAGGCGCCCCCCCGCACCCTGGCCAGCGGCATCGCCGACGCCATGGCCAAGTGGTACGAGGCCTCGGTGAGCAGCGGCGCCAGCGCCGATGGGCTGGTGCAGCAGGCGGTGCAGCAGGCGCGGGTGCTGCGGGATCAGCTGCTGCTGGAGGCGGAGGCGGCGATGCAGCACCCCGGCTCAGAGGCCTGGGTGCGGGTGGCGGAGGCCTGCGGCCTCACCGCCGGCCTGATCGGTGGCATCGGCGGCGCCCGTTGCCGCACGGTGGCGGCCCATGCCGTGCACAACGGCCTCACCCAACTGGCGGCCAGCCACGGCCAGCTGCACGGCGAAAAGGTGGGCTACGGAATCCTGGTGCAGCTGCGGCTGGAGGAGGTGATCGGCGGCAATGGCTTGGCGGCCCAGGCCCGCCGCCAGCTGCTGCCCTTCTTCCAGGCCCTGGGGCTGCCGGTGAGCCTGGCGGATCTGGGGCTGGGCCAGGCCAACCTGGAGGAGCTCAACGCCGCCGCCGCCTTCGCCTGCCGCCCCGGCTCCGATCTGCACCACCTGCCCTTCCCGGTGGGCCCGAGCGACCTGTTGGCCGCCATGGTGAGCACCACCGTGGGCCAAACCGCCACCGCCGCCTAGATGCAGGCACCGCCGCAGAACCGCGCCCTGCTGGAGCGGGCCTCCCGCACCCTGCTCGACCCCCTGGGGCAACGGCTGGCGGCGGCGGTGCAGTGGTGGCAGCTGCCCCCCCTGGCGGGGGAGTGGCCCGTGGCGGTGCTGGGGGAGGGGCCGCCGCTGCTGCTGTTGCATGGCTTCGACAGCTCCCATCTGGAATTCCGGCGGCTGGCGCCGTTGCTGGCGCCGCAGCACCGGCTGTTCATCCCCGATCTGCACGGCTTCGGCTTCTGCCCGCGCCCCGAGGGGGGCCGCTACAGCCCGGCGGCGGTGCTGGAGCACCTGGAGCACGTGCTGGATGCGGTGCTCGAGCGCAGCGGCGCTGCCCAGGTGGGTCTGATCGGCGCCTCCATGGGCGGGGCGGCGGCGATGGAGCTGGCCCGGCGGCGGCCCGAGCAGGTGGAGCGGCTGCTGCTGCTGGCCCCCGCCGGCCTGAGCGGCCAACCCATGCCCGTGCCGCCGCTGCTCGACCAACTGGGCGCTCGCTTTCTGGGGCTTCCCGCCATCCGCCGCGGACTCTGCCGCACCGCCTTCGCCCAGCCCGACCGCGACGTGGGCCCGGCGGAGCTGGAGATCGCCTCGCTGCACCTGCGCTGCCCCAACTGGGCCGGCGCCCTGGCCACCTTTGCCCGCAGCGGCGGCTTCGCCGGCAGCGGCAGCCCGCTGCCACCCCAGCCGGTGGAGGTGATCTGGGGCCGCGACGACCGCATCCTCAGCCGGCCCCAGAAACAGGCGGTGCAAAGTCTGTTAGGAGAACGCATCACCGAGCTGGAGGGGTGCGGCCATCTGCCCCACATCGACCAGCCCGCCACCGTGGCCCGCCTCTGGCATGACTGAGTCTTCCCCCGTGCTCAACCTGCTGGCCAGCGGCCTGCAGCTGTGGGTGCGCCAGCAGTGCGAGGCGGTGGAGAGCCTGGAGCTGCAGCTGCACGGCTCGGCCCTGGGGTTGCTGCGGGGCCGGCTGGAGGGGGTGAGCCTGGTGGCGCGGCGGGTGGTGTACGCCGCCCTGGAAATCGAGATGGTGGAGCTGCGCAGCAGCGCCATCCAGGTGCAGCTGGGCAACCTGCTCAAGGGCCAGGCGGTGCAGCTGCACCACGCCTTCCAGATCGAGGGCTATGTGGCGTTCACCGCCGCGGGCCTGGGCCGCTCGCTGTGCATGGCGCAATGGCGGAGCCTGGGGGATCAGCTGGCCGAAAGCCTGCTGGGGCTGTCGCCGCTGCAGGAGGTGCGCATCGAGCGCGACCGGCTGGTGCTCCAGGCCCAGGGCATGGCCTGCGACACCCTGCCGGAGGCGGTGGACGGCCACCTGGAGCTGCGCCGCGCCGAGGGGGAGCAGCGGGTGGCCCTGCCCAGCGACCCCAACATCCAGATCAGCGAGGCCAACCTGGAGGGTCGCCTGCTGCAACTGCACGGAACAGCCAGGGTTTCGCCCTAAGCCAGCAGCGGCTTGAGCAGCGTCACCACCGTGTAGAAGGCCGCCGGGGTGAACAGGTAGCTGTCGATGCGGTCGAGGATGCCGCCGTGGCCTGGGAGCAGGTCGCCGGAATCCTTCACGCCGGCATCGCGCTTCATCATCGATTCGGTGAGGTCGCCCACCAGGGCAAACAGCGCCACCACCGCCCCCAGCAGGCCGCCGGCGGCCCAGCCGCCGTTCCAGCCCAGCAGCACCCCAAAACCCGCCCCCAGCAGCACCGCACAGGCCAGCCCCCCTAGGGCCCCCTCCAGGGTTTTGCCCGGGGAGATGGGGGAGAGCGGCCGGCGGCCGTAGCGGCGGCCGAGCACGTAGGAGCCGATGTCGGTGGCCACGATCAGCAGGCAGGCCATCAGCATCAGCACCATGCCGGAATCCACCCCCAGGTGGGCCAGCCGCGGCGCCAGGGCCGGATCGGTGAGCTCGCGCAGGCGGATCCAGTAGCTGGGCAAAAAGCCCAGATAAAACAGCGCAAAAATCGAGGCGGCGATGTCGGCGATGCTGCCGGTGAGCGGCTGCAGCAGCAGCCAGCCGCAGATCAGGGCACCGGAGATGGGCAGCACGGCTGCGGCCAGATCCGTGGCGAAGCCCACCCCCACCGCATCGCCGCCGTGGGCCCACTGGGTGGTGATCAGCAGCAGCTGCACCAGCACCAGGGTGGTTTTGCTGGCGGGCCGGATGCCCTTGAACTGGGCCAGGCGGAAATACTCCAGCAACCCCAGGTGCACCATCACCCCGAGGGCGGCGGTGAACCACCAGCCCCCCAGGCCCACCACCAGCAGCCCGAAGCCGCCGGCGGCGTAGCCGCTGAGCAGCCGCTGCGGGGTGGTGCGGGTGCGGGGCGGCGGGATCAAGGGCGTTCGGCGGCGATCAAAAACAGCGGCTCCGCCGCCGCCAGCCGGGCCTGGTTGCCGCGGCGCTGCATGCGGTGCACCGTGGCCTGCACCACCTGCAGGTCGATGGCCTCCAGGCGGCCGAGGGTGTCGGTGGCATCCACCAGCCCCTCGAGGCTGGCGGTGCTGATCACCAGCCGGCCGCCGCTCACCAGGCCCTGCCACACCCGCTCCAGCACGCCGCTCAGGGGCCGGCCCACCTCCAGCAGCACCCGATCGGGGCTGGGGGGCAGCTGCTCGAGGCCCTCCGGCGCGTCACCGGCGTGGATGTGCAGGTTGCTGATGCCGAACTGCAGGCGGTTGCGCTCCAGCAGCTCGATCGCCTCCGGATCGCGCTCGAGCGTGTGCACCTGGCCGGAGGGCATCAGCCGGGCGATCTCCAGGGCCAGGGCGCCGGTGCCGCCGCCCACATCCCACACCAGCGAATCGGGGCGCGGCCGCAGGTGGGCCAGCAGCATCACCCGCTGCTCCAGCGGCGTGGGGCTGAAGCCCGGCGCATCGGCGAAGGCGGCATCGGGCAGGCCGGGGGTCACGAAGTCCCACCGGAAGGGGCCATCGCCTGCCACCTGCATGCCCCTCCTCACCTGGCCACAACGCTCACCGTATCAGCGATCTGGCCGGGCCACAGCCGCCGTTGCTCCTGCAGCCAAGCGGCCCGCGGCCCATCGATGCGCTCGCCGGGAATCAGCAGCGGAATGCCGGGTGGATAGGGGCAAAGGGGCTCCGCCGCCAGCTCGCCGGCGGCCTGCTCCAGGGGCACGGCCCGCCGCGGCGCCCGCCAGGCCCGCTCCAGCGGCAGCTCCGGCTCCGCCACCGCCGGCAGCGGCGGCGGCGTGAACGGCGGCAACGGCGCCCCCCCCAGCGCAGCGCGGAGCTGCAGCAGCCGCTGCGGCAGGCGCCGCTCCAGGGCGCGCGGGGGTTTAAGCCCCAGGCAGAAGGTGAGGCAGCCCGGCTCCGGCAGCTCGGCGATCACGCCCCGCTCCAGCAGCCAGGCGTCGGCGTCGAGGCCATTGAGGCCCAGGGGGCCGGTGGGCAGGGCCAGGCGCAGGGGGTCGTGGTTGGCCAGGGGCTCCAGGCCCGCGCGCCGCAAGCTTTGGCGCAGGGCCTCACCCCGATCCAGGGCCCGGGCCAGCTGGCGCCTGCCGGCGGGGCTGTGCAGGTGGCCGAGGGCCGCCTCGGCGCTGGCCAGCAGCAGGGCACTGGGGCTGGAGGTCTGCAGCCAGAGCAGGGCCCGCTCGATCGCGGCGGCCG
>RHBP01000085.1 GCA_010030955.1 Synechococcaceae bacterium WBB_10_009
CTGGCGGCCCTGGCCCTGCTGCTGTTCGCCGGCCTGCAGCGCGATGGCCGCGCCCTGCTGCAGCGGCTGCGGCCCCTGCCCGGGTTGCTGATCACTGCGGCGGTGGCCCTGCCCTGGTACGGCCTGGAGCTGCTGGTGGAGGGCCGCCCCTTTTTCGACAGCTTTTTCGGCTACCACAACCTGCAGCGCTTCAGCGGGGTGGTGAACAACCACCTGCAGCCCTGGTGGTTTTTTCTGCCGGTGCTGGTGGTGGCGTCGCTGCCCTTCTCGCCGCTGCTGCTGGCGGGGCTCTGGCGCCACCTGCGTTGGCCCACCGCCGGGGCCAGCGCCGCCCACTCCCTTGGCCGCTTCGCCGCCTGTTGGCTGCTGGCGGTGCTGCTGTTCTTCACCCTGGCGGCCACCAAGCTCCCCAGCTATTGGATTCCGGCCACCCCCGCCGCGGGGATCCTGATGGCCCTGGCGGCCCAGGATCTGCTGGCCCTGCCCCCCGCCCGCGGCAGCCGCTGGTGGCGGCTCGCCACCCTGGCCTTGGTGGCCCTGCTCAGCGCCGGGTTGCTGCTCTCCCACCACTGGATCCCGTTGATCGTGGAGCCGGAGCTGCCCACCCTGCCGGCGGAGTTGATCGCCGGTGGCGCCGTGGTGCGGGCCGGCCTCTGCTTCGGCCTGGCCTTCGCCGCTGGCCTGTTGTTGTGGTGGGCTGCGCCCCCCTGGGGCCAGCTGTGGCTGTTGGCGCAGCAGCTGGCGATGGGGCTGTTCGTGACCACCGCCCTGGTGCCCCTGATCGGCCTGGGCGATCGCCTGCGGCAGCAGCCGGTGCGGCGCATCGCCGCCGCGGTGCTGGAGCGGCGCACGGCGGCGGAACCCGTGGCGATGGTGGGGATTCTCAAGCCCTCGCTGCACTACTACACCGACCAGGTGGTGATCTACGAGGGGGTGCAGCCCAGCGGCCCCGCCAACCTCGCCGATCGGCTGCTGCGGGAGCAGCGCCGCGGTCAGCGCCCCAGCCCGGTGAGCGGCGGCGCCAGTTTGCTGCTGGTGATCGACCAGCGCACGGCCCAGCTGCCCCACTGGGCGGGCCTGGTGCACCAGCCCCTGGGATCCGACGGGCTCTACCGGCTGTGGCGCGTGCAGCGCACCGACCTGCAGCGCTGGGTGGAGGCCCTGCGCCGCCGTGGGCTTCCCGGGCCCGATTGGCAGCGGCCGCGGCCGGAGCGTTACTGAGCCGCGCTGGCCCCCCCTGGGGGGGCTTCATCCGCCATGCGCTCCCGCTGGCAGAAGCTGCAATGGCCCCACCGCTCCAGCTCGCCGGCGGGGGAGGGGCGCCGGCAGCGGCCGCAGTGGGCCAGGCCGAACACATCGATGCGGCTGGGGTGCCGCCGCCACGCTTCGGCCTCCTGCTCGGTGCCCGGTGGGGGCAGGGGTGTGGCGTCGTGCTGCTGCAGCACCAGATCCTTGACGCTGAAGCCGGAGGCCCGCAGCGCCCCCAGCAGCTGGTGCTTGTTGAAGCGCAGGGCCTGCAGCCACTGGGGCTGGCTGGCCCCCACCACCAGCCGGCCGGCCTGCAGGCGCAGCGGGCGGCAGTGGGGGGCCAGCTGGGGGCCGGCGATGCGCGGCCAGGCCTGCCACAGGGCCGCCAGCCCCGCCTCCCCATCCCACTGCCGTTGCAAGGCATCAAGGCAGGGGCCCAGCCCCTGCAGCGGCGGCCGCGGAGGCGGCAGCAACAGGGTCACATCGCCCTGCCGGCGGCTGCGGTTGGGCGGGGCGATGGCCATGGCCCGACCCTAGGGGAGGTGCGGCGATCCCGCTGCACCGATTCTGGATGAACTGGTTAGTCTCAGCGCCTGCCCCACCCCTGGATCCATGGGCTTTTTTGATCGGCTCAGCCGCCTGGTGCGCGCCAACGCCAACGCCGCCCTGACCCGGGCTGAAGACCCCGTCAAGATCCTTGATCAGTCGGTGGCGGACATGCAGGCCGACCTGGTGAAGCTCCGCCAGGCCGTGGCCACCGCCATCGCCAGCCAGAAGCGCATTCAGAACCAGGCGGAGCAGGCTGAGGCCCAGGCGGCCACCTGGTATGAGCGGGCCGAGCTTGCCCTTAAGAAGGGTGAGGAGGATCTGGCCCGGGAGGCCCTGGGCCGGCGCAAAACCTGCCAGGACACCGCCACCGCCCTCAGCACCCAGCTGCAGGGCCAGGCCGGCCAGGTGGAGCAGCTCAAGCGCAGCCTGGTGCAGCTGGAAAGCAAGATCGCCGAAGCCAAAACCAAAAAAGACATGCTCAAGGCCCGGGCCCAGGCCGCCCAGGCCCAGGAGCAGCTGCAGAGCGCCGTTGGCAGCCTGGGCACCAATTCGGCCATGGCGGCCTTTGAGCAGATGGAGGAGAAGGTGCAGGCCCTGGAGGCCCGCAGCCAGGCGGCTGCCGAGCTGGCCGGTGCGGATCTGGAGAGCCAGTTCGCCGCCCTGGAGGGGGCCCCGGAGGTGGATGCCGAGCTGGAGGCCCTCAGGGGCAAGCTCGCCGGGGCGCCCGCCGCCGCGGCCCTGCCCGCCGGCCTGAGCGGCGACAGCACCGTGGAGCCCGTCACCGTGGAGGTGCAGCAGCCCGCGGTCGATGCCGAGCTGGAGCAGCTGAAGCGCTCGATCGACAAGCTCTGAGGGCATTGATCGTCCATACAATCCAGGCCACACCCATTCCTTTGATGCCCGCCGCCGTGTCCGTGCTGCACCTGACCGATGCCAACTTCCAGGCCGAGGTGCTGGATGCCCCCACCGCCGTGCTGGTGGATGTGTGGGCGGAATGGTGCGGCCCCTGCCGGCTGATGGCCCCGATGATGGAGTGGGCTGCGGCCGAGTACGCCGGCCGCCTGGCGGTGGGCAAGCTGGAGGCCGATCCCAACCCCGCCACCCGCGACTCCCTGCAGATCCAGGGGCTGCCCACCTTGATTCTGTTCAACAACGGCGTGGAGCTGGCCCGCCACGAGGGGGCCATGGCCAAGCCCCAGCTGCAGGCCTTCCTGGATGCCCATCTCTGAGGCGCCGCTCTCCGGCTTGATCAGCGAGCGGGTGCGCGGCCTCGGCAGCGGCGTCTTTGCCCGCAATGACCAACGCAAGCAGGCCTACGGCGCCACGGCCGCCGGCCTCGGCCTGCCGCCCCTGCTGGATCTTTCCCTCGGCTCCACCGACCTGCAGCCCCCCGCGGTGGCCATGGAGGCCATCGGGCGCCAGCTCGGCCAGCCCCGGAGTGCGGCCTATTGCCTGCACGGCGCCACACGCCCGTTCCGGGAGGCGGTGGCGGCCTGGGCCCAGCGCCGTTTCGGCGTGGCGGTGGATGCCGAGCGGG
Organism: Synechococcaceae bacterium WBB_10_009; assembly: GCA_010030955.1. Lineage (GTDB taxonomy): Bacteria > Cyanobacteriota > Cyanobacteriia > PCC-6307 > Cyanobiaceae > Vulcanococcus. Next base: position 3,335 of record RHBP01000085.1, read on the forward strand.
AGGTGCTGCTGTTGGTGGGCTCCCAGGAGGGCACCGCCCACCTGCCCCTGGCGGTGCTCAACCCGGGCGACCGGGCCCTGCTGCTCGACCCTTACTACCCCTCACACCGCGGCGGCCTGCAACTGGCTTCGGCCCAGCCGCAGCTGTTGCCCCTGGAGGCCGCCAACGGGTTCGCGCCGGCCTTTGATCGGCTCAGCGCCAGCCAGTGGGATGCCCTCAAGTTGATGGTGCTGGGCTTTCCCCACAACCCCACGGCCACCACCGGCCAGCAGGCCTGGGTGGATGCGGCCGCGGAGCGGGCCGTGCGCCACGGCCTGGTGTTCGCCCACGACAACCCCTACGTGGATCTGGCCCTCGATGGTGAGGCCCCGGCGCTGCTGCGCAGCCCCCACTGGCGCCAGTGCGGCATTGAGTTCTTTTCCTTCTCCAAGGGCTGGTGCTTGGGGGGCTACCGGCTGGCCTTCGCCATCGGCGCCGAGCCGCTGATCACCGCCCTGCGCCAGCTCAAGGGGGTGGTGGATTTCAACCAGTCCCTGGCGCTGCAGGCCGGGGCCATCGCCGCCCTGGAGCTTGCTCCCGACTGGCCTGAGCGGTTGCGGCCCACCTACCGCGAGCGGCGCGATCGCATGGCCGCCGTGCTTTCGGCGGCGGGGTGGCCCGTGCGCCTGCCCTCGATGGCCCTCTACCTCTGGCTGGAGCTGCCGCCGGCGGCCCGGGCCGCTGGCCTCGATGCCGAGGGCTTCTGCGGGCGGCTGCTGGAGGCCACCGGTGTGTGCCTCACCCCCGGCAATGGCTTCGGGCCCGGGGGGGAGGGCCACGTGCGCCTGGCCCTGGTGCACCCCAGCGAGGTGTTGGAGCGGGCGGGTCAGCGCATCGGCCAGTGGTTGGCGCAGCTGTGAGCGCTGGGCCATGGCAGGGCGCTGCGCCCCTGGCCTGTGCCCTGCGGCAGCTTCCGGCTGAGCAGCCCTTGCCCTGGCGGCTGCGGTGCCTGCCGGTGTGCGCCAGCACCGAGCTGGAGCTGGAGCCCTGGCTAGCGGCGTCGCCGCCCCCCCTGGCGGTGCTGGCCGATCAGCAGCGCTTCGGCCACGGCCAGCGGGGCCGCCCCTGGCAGTCGCCCCGCGGCGGTGTGTGGCTGAGTGCGGCCCTGCCCTGGCCTGAACAGGCCACCGCGGCCCTGAGCCTGGCGGCGGCGCTGGGGCTGGCCCTGCAGTTGGAGGCCCTGGGGTTGCAGCCCCGCATCAAGTGGCCCAACGACCTGCTGATCGGCGGCCGCAAGCTGGCCGGCCTGTTGCCGCGCCTGCGCTGGCGCGGCGGCCGGGTGCGCCACGCCCAGGTGGGGGTGGGCCTCAACGGCTGGAACCGTGTGCCGCCAGGCGCCATCGCCCTGGCGGAGGCCCTGGGCCGGCAACGCCATCCCCAGGCCCGGCCCGACCGCCTGGCGGCCCGGGTGTTGCGGGGGCTGGAGTGGGCCGTGGCGGCGGCGGAGCAGCCCGAGTTGGTGCGGCGCCAGGCCGAAAGGCGCCTCTGGCGGCCCGATGCGGTGGAGCACCAGGGGCGCCGCTGGAGCGTGCAGGGGCTGGCGGCCGATGGGGGGCTGCAGCTGGCCTGCGCTGGCGAGCTGGTGACCCTGCAGCGCCATTTCTAGAGTTGGTTCACCGATGCCCCTCGCCGTTGCTCCCCCGCCGCCGCCGGCATCCCCTGCACCGCTGGCACCCGGCGCTGGCCCTGCCGGCGTTGTTGGGCGCTGGGCTGGCCTGGGCCGGGCTCGATCCCGCGACGCCGTCGGATGCGGGACCGGTGGCCCCACCGCAGCAGTTGCCGCCCCCCCTGGCTCCGCTGCGCCCTGATCCCCAGCGGCTGGGGGAGGTGCGGCCCCCCAAGCGCTTTGACCAGTCGCTGGATGATCTGGTGCGCCAGGGGGTGGTGACCCCCGACGAGCGCACCTTCCTGCGGGGCGGAGCCGGCGCGCCGCTGGATGTGGGCGCCTTCCAGCGGGCCTGCCGCAACGGCGCCCTCTCAGCGCGGGAGTGCAGTGGGGGCATCGCCCTGCGCTGGGGCCGCCGTTCCCCCAGCGGCGGCGGGCGCATCGGCGCCGACGGCCAACCCTTGCCCCCGATCACCGTGCCGGTGTCGGCCCTGCTGGCGGGCCCCGACGGCAATTTCAACCTGGCCAGTGTGTTTCGGGTGACGCCGCGGCCGGCGCCGGTGCTGGGCAACGGCAACCGCAGCCTGCTGCTGCCGGTGATCGGCAGCGCCATCCCCACCAGCGGCTTCGGCTGGCGCCTGCACCCGCTGCTGGGGGCCTGGCGTCTGCATGCCGGCGAAGACCTGGCGGCCCCCGAGGGCACCCCGGTGGTGGCCGCCCTCTCCGGACGGGTGGTGAGCAGCGGCCTGGCGGGCGGCTACGGCCTGGCGGTGGAGGTGGAGCACCAGCGGCCCCTGCGCCGCAGCCTCTACGGGCACCTCTCGGAGCTGTTTGTGCGCGCCGGCGACTGGGTGCGCCAGGGGGAGGTGATCGGCCGGGTGGGCAGCACGGGGTTGAGCACCGGCCCGCACCTGCACTTCGAGCTGCGGCAGCCCGCCGCCGGGGGCTGGGTGGCGGTGGACCCCGGTGAGTTCGACGCCGGGCCGGGCCTGCAGGGGGGCGATGCCATCGCCCTGTTGATGGGGCAGCTGCTGGAGAGCCTCGAACGGCCCCGGCAGCCCCGCGGTTAGGGCTGCGAGCCGGCGCCGCTCTCCACCAGGCGCCCGTCGTGGAAGTGCACGATCCGCTCGGCCCGGGCGGCCACATCGTGCTCGTGGGTCACCAGCAGGATCGTCATGCCCTGCTGCCGGTGCAGCTCGTCGAACAGGTCGAGCACCTCGGCGGTGGTGCGGGAGTCGAGCGCGCCGGTGGGTTCATCCGCCAGCAGCAGGTGCGGTTGGTTGATGATCGCCCGCGCCACCGCCACCCGCTGCTGCTGGCCGCCGGAGAGTTGGTTGGGTTTGTTGTGCAACCGGGTGCCGAGCCCCACCCGCTCCAGGGCCGCCATGCCCTGCCGCTCCCGTTGCTCCGCCGGCACGCCGGCGTAGACCATCGGCAGCATCACGTTTTCGAGGGCGGTGAGCTCCTGCAGCAGGTGGAACTGCTGGAACACAAAGCCCAGTTCCCGGTTGCGCAGGTCGGCGAGCTGGTCATCGCTGAGCTGCTCCACGGCGGTGCCATTGAGCCTGTAGCTACCGCTGCTGGGGCGATCCAGGCAGCCCAGGATGTTCATGGCGGTGCTCTTGCCGGAGCCGGAGGTGCCCATCACCGCCAGATACTCCCCCTGGTTCACGTTCAGGCAGAGGTCGTCGAGGGCGGTGACGGCCGTGTCACCACTGCCGTAGACCTTGCGCACGTGCTCCAGCTCGGCCACCAGCACCCCGGAGCCTGCCATCAGCCGATGGGCAGACCGCTGGCCGCCAGGGCCTTCTGCAGCATCGGCGTGCCCGCCACGGCGCCGTTGGCCCAGCCGAACAGGGGGTTGGAGAGGATGCCGCCCACGGCGGTCACCACCACGCAGGTCACCAGGGCCGCCCGCAGGGGCTGCAGGCCGGCCACGCTCCAGTTGACCTCCGGGTAGGCCTTCACCACATCGGAGGCCTCCTGGGGTTCCTTCACCACCATCATCTTGATCACCGAGATGTAGTAGTAGATCGACACCACGGAGGTGAGCAGGCCCACCACCACGAGCAGGTATTGGTGGTCGGCCCAGCCGGCGAAGAAGAGGTAGATCTTGCCGAAGAAGCCCAGCATCGGCGGGATGCCACCGAGGGAGAGCAGGCAGAGGCTGAGGCCCAGGGTGATCAGCGGATCCTTCTGGTAGAGCCCGGCGTAATCGGAGATGCGGTCGCTGCCGGTGCGCAGGGAGAACAGGATGATGCAGGCGAAGGCCCCCA
>RHBP01000086.1 GCA_010030955.1 Synechococcaceae bacterium WBB_10_009
AGAGTCCGCCCACCCCAGCGGGACTCCCCATGGCCGCCACCGCCACCACAGGCCGCCTCAGCCTGCAGTGCGAACCCATCGCGGCGGACACCACCACGATCCGCTCGCTCGACTGGGACCGCAGCCGCTTTGACATCGAGTTCGGCCTGCGCAACGGCACCACCTACAACAGCTTTCTGGTGCGGGGCGAGCGCACCGCCCTGATCGACAGCAGCCACCTCAAGTTCGAGTCCACCTGGTTGCCGTTGCTGCAGGGGCAGATCGATCCCCGCAGTATCGATCACCTGATCGTCTCCCACACCGAACCCGACCACTCGGGGTTGATTGGCCACCTGCTGGAGCTCCATCCGGAGCTGGAGATCGTGGGCTCCAAAGTGGCGATCCAATTCCTGGAAAACCAGGTGCACCGGCCGTTCAACAGCCGCGCGGTGAAAAGCGGCGATCAACTCGACCTGGGCACCAACCCCGACAGCGGCGTGCAGCACCGCTTCGAATTTCTCAGCGCCCCCAACCTGCACTGGCCGGACACGATCTTTTCCTTCGACCACGGCACCGGCATCCTCTACACCTGCGACGCCTTTGGTCTGCACTACTGCTCCGAGGACGTCTTCGACGTGGACCCCGGCGCCATCGCTCCGGATTTCCGCTTCTATTACGACTGCCTGATGGGCCCCAACGCCCGCAGCGTGCTGCAGGCGATGAAGCGCATGGACGCCCTGCCGCCGATCAGCACCATCGCCGTGGGCCACGGCCCCCTGCTGCGGCACCACCTCAACCTGTGGCTGGGCGACTACCGCGCCTGGAGCGAAGGCCGCAGCAAGGGGGAGGCCTATGCGGCGGTTTGCTACCTGAGCCAATACGGCTTCTGCGACCGGATCAGCCAGGCCATCGCCCGCGGCATCGGCAAGGCGGAAGCGCAGGTGCAGCTGGTGGATCTGCGCGCCACCGACCCCCAGGAGCTCAGCGCCCTGATCGGCGAGGCCAGCGCGGTGGTGGTGCCCACCTGGCCCGCCAACCCCGATGCCGAGCTGCAGGCCGCGATCGGCACCCTGCTGGCGGCCCTGCAGCCCAAGCAGTGGGTGGCCAGCTACGACGCCTTCGGCGGCAACGACGAACCGATCGACACCGTGGCCAGCCGCCTGCGCAGCCTCGGCCAGAACGAAGCGTTTGAGCCACTGCGCATCCGCCAGGTGCCCGACGGCAACGACTACCAGCGCTGCGAGGAGGCCGGCACCGACCTGGGCCAGCTGCTGACCCGCGCCAAAACCATCGCCGCCATGAAGGCCCTCGATGGCGACCTGGACAAGGCCCTGGGCCGCCTCTCCGGGGGGCTCTATGTGGTGACGGCCCGGCAGCAGGAGCGGGCCTCCGCCATGGTGGCCAGCTGGGTGAGCCAGGCCAGTTTTGAGCCGCCGGGGATCACGGTGGCCGTGGCCAAGGACCGCGCCATCGAAGCCCTGCTGCAGGTGGGGGATCGCTTCGTGCTCAACATCCTGCGGGAGGACAACCACCAGCCCCTGCTGCGCCATTTCCTCAAGCGCTTCCCCCCGGGCGCCGATCGCTTCGCCGGCGTCAACACCCTGGAGGGGGTGGCGGCCGGTGGCCCCGTGCTCGGCGATGCCCTGGCCTTCCTGGGCTGCCGCGTGCAGCAGCGCATGGAGGGGCCCGACCACTGGATCATCTACGCCGAGGTGGAGCAGGGCAACGTCTCCGACACCGAGGCGAGCACCGCCGTGCACCACCGCAAAGTGGGGAACCACTACTGATGCCCCCCGGCCAGCAGCCCGACGGCGCAGACCGCAGTGTCATCCAGATTCCGCTGGAGCCGGGTCTGATCTGCCTGCGGGGCCTCAGCCCGCGGCGCCTGCGCTTCGAGGTGGAATACGGCCTGGAGCGCGGCACCAGCGCCAACAGCTTCCTGTTTGAAGGCGGCGCCGGCGCCGCCGGCAAGCCGATCCCGCCGGTGCTGGTGCACCCGCCGGGCGACTCCTTCGCCGCGCCGTTCCTGGAGCAACTGGCGGCCCTGGTGCCCGCCGATGCCGCACTGAAGGTGATCGTGGGGCACGTGAACCCCAACCGGGTGGCGCTGTTGCGGCGCCTGGCCGTCCAATGGCCGGCGCTGATGCTGGTGGCCTCCAACGCCGGGGCGCGCCTGCTGCAGGACCTCTGGAGCCAGCAACGGCCCGCTGGCCCCGACGCCAACGCCGCACCGCCGGAGCTGCCGGACTTGCCGGCGATCGATGTGGTGAAGCAGGAGGGCTGCCGGCCCCTTGCCCATGGCTTCCGGCTCTGCCTCTACCCCACCCCCACCCCCCGCTGGCCGGGGGCATTGATGGCCTTTGAGGAGCGCACCGGCCTGCTGATGAGCGGCAAGTTCTTCGCCGCCCACCTCTGCAGCGCCCCCTGGGCGGAGGCCAACCGCAGCAGCACCGAGGAGGACCGCCGCTACTTCTATGACTGCCTGATGGCGCCGATGGCGCGGCAGGTGGAGGTGGTGCTCAACCGCGTGGACGAGCTGCCGATCCGCACCATCGCCCCCGGCCATGGCCCCGCCATCAGCGAAAGCTGGCGCAGCCTGCTCAGCGACTACCGCCGCTGGGGGGCAGCGCAGGAGCGGGCCAAGCTGTCGGTGGCACTGCTGTTCGCCAGCGCCTACGGCAACACGGCCGCCATCGCCGATGCCCTGGCCCAGGGGGTGGCCCGCACCGGCGTGCGCGTGGAGAGCATCAACTGCGAGTTCACCCCACCGGAAACGCTGCTCGAGGCGATCCGCAGTTGTGATGCGGTGCTGATCGGCTCCCCCACCCTGGGGGGCCATGCCCCCACGCCGATCGTGTCGGCCCTGGGCAGCCTGCTGGCGGAAGGCGACCGGGCCAAACCGGTGGGGGTGTTCGGCAGCTTCGGCTGGAGCGGCGAGGCCCTCGAGCTGCTGGAAAGCAAGCTGCGGGATGGTGGCTTCCGCTTCGCCTTCGAGCCGATCAAGGTGAAGTTCAGCCCCGATGCCGCCACCCTCAAAACCTGCGAGGAAACGGGCACCGCCCTCGGCCGCAGCCTGCAGATGGAGCAACGGCGCCAGCAGCGGCGCAGCGCCGGCGGCGGCCTCTCCGAGAGCCGCAGCAACCCGGCGGTGCAGGCCCTGGGCCGCGTGGTGGGCTCCCTCTGCGTGCTGACCACCAGCAAGGGCAGCGGCGATAGCCAGCTCAGCGGCGCCATGGTGGCCAGCTGGGTGAGCCAGGCCAGCTTCAGCCCGCCGGGCCTCACGGTGGCGGTGGCCAAGGACCGCGCCGTGGAGGCGCTGCTGCATGTGGGGGACCGCTTCGCCCTCAACGTGCTGGCGGCCGGGCGCGAAACGGCGCCGATGAAACAGTTCCTGCAGCCGTTTGCCCCCGGCGCCGACCGGTTCGCCGGCCTGGAGCTGGAGCGGAGCCCCGCCGGCCAGCCGGTGCTGCCCGACGGCGTGGCCTGGCTGGATTGCCAGGTGAAGCAACGCATGGAATGCGGCGACCACTGGCTGATCTATGCCCAGGCCGATGCCGGCGCCCTGCTGGACGCCGCGGCCACCACCGCCGTGCACCAACGCCGCAGCGGCGCCAATTACTGAATGAACGGGCCCATGGGCAAATGCTGACAGGCTGAGTGCGTCCGAAAAGCCACCACAAGCCAGGCGCCACAGGCGTTCTCGCGAAGCCCTTGTTGTGATGTAACGGCGGTCTTGACCGCCAGCGGAAGAAAAACCGTATCTGCCGGCATGGGGCCGCTGCGCGGCTCAAATACCCAAATCAGCCACACCGCATCGATGGGCACCGCCACGGGTCGCAGCACCGCCACCAGCAGCAGCCTTCATCAACGCTGGGTGGTGCGGTACCGGGGCTTCGTGCTGATCCCCCAGAACGACCTCACCTGGCTGGTGCGCCCCGAGCGCAGCCCCATGCAGCAGCTGCCCTTCCGGGCGCCCGCCAGCTCGGTGGATGACGTCAAGGCGCTGATCGACTGGCGCCTCGGCGAACGCCCCTAAGGGCGCGGGGGCCGATCAAGCCGCCTGAGGGGGCGGTGTCGGGGAAGAGCCACCGGCCTGGAACGGGATCACCAGGGTGGCCCAGTGCTCAGGCCGCGCGGGACGGGTGCGTTGCGGGCGGCGCACGCCGAAGGGCACCCGCACCACATTGGTGCCCTCAACCCGCAGGGTCTGCCCCTCGGGCAGGGCCGGCAGCTGCGGAGCCGCCTTGCCGACGTCGCTCAAGCCCTGGGTGTCGTCACTCATCGTGGATGGCCGGGCTGCAGTGATGCCTGCAGTTGGAGCAGATTGTGCTGGACATGCAAGGGCAGTTGCCGAAAGAAATTCAGCAAATTCGCCAAGCGAAGGAAATATAAACGGCTGCATTGATGGCGCAAGCCCATCACCTTCCGCCGCCCTAGGCGGCCGTGGGCAGCGCCAGCTCCTCCACCGAGGGGCACGTGCACACCAGATTGCGATCGCCGTAGGCGTTGTCGATGCGGGCCACCGCCGGCCAGATCTTGCTCGCCAGCTGCCCCTCTCCGGCGGGGAAGCCCGCCTGCTGGCGGCTGTAGGGCCGATCCCAGGCGTCGTCGGTCAGCGCCGCCAGGGTGTGGGGCGCCCGCTTGAGCGGATTGTTCTGGGGGTCCCACTGGCCCCCCTCAATGGCGGCGGCCTCGGCGCGAATCGCCACCATGGCCGCCACGAAGCGCTCCAACTCCGGCAGGGCTTCGCTCTCGGTGGGCTCCACCATCACCGTGCCAGCCACGGGCCAGCTCACGGTGGGGGCGTGGAAGCCGTAATCCATCAACCGTTTGGCCAGGTCGTCCACCTCGAGGCCAGCGGTGCGGCGCAGGGGCCGCAGATCGAGGATGCATTCGTGGGCCACGCGGCCCTGGGCGCCCCGGTAGAGCACCGGGAAGTGGGGCTCCAGCTGCGCCGCCAGCCAGTTGGCCGCCAGCAGCGCCACCGCGCTGGCCTGGCGCAGGCCGGCGCCCCCCATCATGCGGATGTACATCCAACTGATGGGCAGGATGCTGGCGCTGCCCCAGGGCGCGGCCGACACCGGCCCAATGGGCTCGCCGCCACCGCAGGCCTGGGCCAGGGGGTGGCCGGGCAGGAAGGGCAGCAGGTGCTGGGCCACCGCAATCGGGCCCACCCCCGGGCCACCGCCGCCATGGGGGATGCAGAAGGTTTTGTGCAGGTTGAGGTGGCACACATCGGCGCCGTAGAGGCCCGGCTTGGCCAGGCCCACCTGGGCGTTGAGGTTGGCGCCATCGAGATACACCTGGCCGCCGCAGCGGTGCACCACGGCACAGATCTCCTGGATGCCCTCCTCAAACACCCCATGGGTGGAGGGGTAGGTCACCATCAGGGCCGCCAGGTTGGTGGCGTGGGCCTCCGCCTTGGCCGCCAGGTCGGCCCGGTCGATGTTGCCCTGCCCGTCACAGGCCACCGGCACCACCTGCATGCCCGCCATCACGGCGCTGGCGGGGTTGGTGCCATGGGCGCTGGTGGGGATCAGGCAGATGCGGCGGTGGTGGTCGCCGCGGCTGCGGTGCCAGGCGCGGATCACCAGCAGCCCGGCGTACTCGCCCTGGGAGCCGGCATTGGGCTGCAGCGACACGCCGGCGAAGCCGGTGAGGGCCGCCAGCCACTGCTCCAGGTCGGCCACCAGGCGGCGGTAACCGGCGCTTTGGGCGGCGGGGGCAAAGGGGTGCAGCTGGGCGAAGGCGGGCCAGCTCACCGGCTGCAGCTCCGCCGCCGCATTGAGCTTCATGGTGCAGCTGCCCAGGGGGATCATCCCGTGCACCAGCGAAAAGTCGCGGGCCACCAACCGCTGGATGTAGCGCAGCAGTTCGGTCTCGCTGCGGTAGCGGTGAAACACCGGTTGCTGCAGCCAGGGGGCCTGACGCCGAGGCACCGCATCAGCCCAAAGGTGCGCCTCCGGGGTGGCGCCGGCGGCCTCCAGCTCCCGCTGCAGATCGTCCCAGAGGGCCTGGACAGCGGGCACCGCCTGGCCGGCGGGGGCCAGGGCGGCAAGCAGCCGCTGCAGCTCCTCCAGGCCACTGCATTCATCCAGGCTGATGGCCAGGCCGCCGGTCTCCGGGCGCAGGTTGAAGCCGGCGGCCTCAGCCCGCCCCAGCAGGGTTGCGGCATCGGGGGTGCGCAGCCGCAGGCTGTCGAAGCCGGGGCCCGCCAGGGGCTCCAGCCCCAGCTGCCCCAGGGCGCGGCTGAGCACGGTGCGCAGCAACAGCACCCGCCGGGCCATGGCGGCCAGGCCCTCGGGGCCGTGGTGCACCGCATAGAAGCCGGCCATCACAGCCAGCAGCACCTGGGCGGTGCAGATGTTGCTGGTGGCCTTGTCGCGGCGGATGTGCTGCTCCCGGGTCTGCAGGGCGAGCCGCAGGGCGGGGCGGCCCTCCGCATCCAGCGATTGGCCCACCAGACGGCCGGGGATGCGCCGCTGCTGGGCGGCGGTGGTGGCAAAGAAGGCGGCATGGGGGCCGCCGAAGCCCATGGGCACGCCGAAACGCTGGGTGCTGCCCACGGCAATCTCCACCCCCAGCGCCCCCACCGGCTGCAGCAGCACCTGGGCCAGGGGATCGACGGCGGCGGTCACCATCACCCCGGCGGCGCGGGCCGCCGCCACCACGGCGGCGGGATCCCAGAGGCGGCCGTCCGTGCCGGGGAGCTGCAGCAACAGCCCAAAGGCGTCCTCCAGCGGGGCCGGCTGCTCCACCAGCCGCTGCGGATCCACCGGCACCAGCTCAATGTCCAGGGGCTCGGCGCGGGTCTGCAGCACCGCCCAGGTCTGGGGGAAGACGGCCTGGTCCACCAGGTAGCGGCGGGCCTCAGCGCGGGGGCAGGCGGCGGCGCTGAGGGCCATGGCTTCAGCCGCCGCGGTGGCCTCATCCAGCAGGGAGGCGTTGGCGATCGGCAGGCCGGTGAGCTCGCTGATCAGGGTTTGGAAGTTGAGCAGCGCTTCGAGGCGGCCCTGGCTCAGCTCCGCCTGGTAGGGGGTGTAGGCGGTGTACCAGGCGGGGTTTTCAAACACATGGCGCTGCAGCAGCGCCGGCGTGATGCAGCCGTAGTAGCCCAGGCCAATCAGGCTGCGGCGCACGGCGTTGTCGGCGGCGATGGCCTGCAGCTCCGCCAGGGCCTGGGC
>RHBP01000087.1 GCA_010030955.1 Synechococcaceae bacterium WBB_10_009
CTCACCCCCGAGGTGCTCGACGACTTGGAAACCCTGCTCTTGAGAGCCGACGTGGGGGTGCAGGCCACCGACCAGGTGCTCGACGCCCTGCGCAAGCGCCTGAATGAGGAGGTGGTGGAGCCCGAAGAAGGCATCCGCTTCCTCAAGCAGCAGCTGCGCACCCTGCTGGACACCCCCATCCAGGCCAGCGGCGCCACCCTGCTGGCCCCCGAGCGCGGCCGCCTCAACGTGTGGCTGATGGTGGGGGTGAACGGCGTCGGCAAGACCACCACCCTCCCACCCTCGGCAAGCTGGCCAACCTAGCGATCCGCAGCGGCTACAGCTGCCTGATCGCCGCGGCCGACACCTTCCGGGCCGCGGCGGTGCAGCAGGTGCAGGTGTGGGGGGAGCGCAGCGGCGTGGCCGTGGTGTCCAATCCGTCGGCCAACGCCGACCCCGCCGCCGTCGTCTACGACGCCATCGGTGCGGCCCAGGCCAAGGGCACCGACCTGGTGCTGGTGGACACCGCCGGCCGCCTGCAGACCAAGCACAACCTGATGGAGGAGCTCTCCAAGGTGCGCCGCATCGTCGACAAGCTCGCCCCAGAGGCTCTGGTGCAATCGCTGCTGGTGCTTGATGCCAGCCAGGGGCAGAACGGCCTCAAGCAGGCCATGGCCTTCGCCCAGGCCGCCGGCCTCACCGGCGTGGTGCTCACCAAGCTCGACGGCAGCTCCCGCGGCGGTGTGGCCCTGGCGGTGTCGTCGGAGGCGGGCCTGCCAATTCGTTTCATCGGAGCCGGCGAGGGCATCCGCGACCTGCGGCCCTTCAACAGCTTCGAATTTGTGGAGGCGCTGCTGGCCAAATAGGCCCGGCCCGGCGCGGCACCGGCAGTCGCCGCAAACGCCGCTATCTTGCGGGCACTTCGCGGCCGCTCGGTGAGCAGCACGCCGCCCTCCAGCCCAGCGGAGCGCCCCAGCGCCACCCGGCCGCTTACGGCCATTGCCTCCCTGCGGCAGCTGCTGGACAGCCTCAGCCGCGAGCAGCACCGCAACCAGGAGCTGCTCGCCTCCCTGGGCTTTGCCCTGCGCAGCTTCACCAACCTGAGCCGCTTCCTGGAGTTGGTGCCGCTGGTGGCCTCCCGGTTGGTGGAGGCGGAGGGGGCGGTGCTGGTGGTGCTGCATCCCGACGGACGCCTCTGGCGCGAGCAGCTGCATGGCCACCCCGCCGATGCCGCCGTGGGGGAGCTGTTGCGCCAGCTGGCCAGCCTCAGCGATGAGCAGCTGCTGCAGGCCTCCAGCGATGAGGCGGTGGCCCAGCAGCTGGATCGCCTGGTGCGCCGGCAGCTGGCGGAGCGGCCCCTGTTTGCCACCTCCGTGGTGGCCCGCAGCCGCGTGCGCGGCCGGCTCTATGTGTTTGGCCCCCGAAGCGGGTTCAGCTGGAGCGACACCCACCGCCGCCATGCCCAGCTGGTGGCGGATCTCACCGGTGTGGCGATCGAAAGTGAGCAGCTGCTGCAGGAGGCGCGCCGCCACGAGCGGGTGGAGCGCCAGCTCTCCACCGGCGCCGAGATCCAGGCGCAGTTGCTGCCGGACCACTGCCCGGTAATCGACGGGGTGGAGCTGGCGGCCCGCTGCCGGCCGGCCTTTCAGGTGGGCGGCGACTACTACGACTTCATCCCCACCCGGCCGCAGCTGCTGGGCCGGCGCCGGGAGCAGGGCCGCTGGGCATTGGTGATCGGTGATGTGATGGGCAAGGGGGTGCCCGCTGGCCTGCTGATGAGCCTGCTGCGGGGCATGTTGCGGGCTGAGGTGCTCAGCGGCCTGCCGCCGGATCGCATCCTGCACGACCTCAACCAGCTGGCCCAGGAGGACCTGGCCCAGTCGCACCGGTTCGTGACGCTGTTCTATTCCGACTACGACCCGCGCACCCGCCTGCTGCGCTACGCCAATGCGGCCCACAATCCGCCGCTGATCTGGCGGCGGCTGCGCAATGCGGTGGAGCGGTTGGATGCGCCGGGGCTGTTGATCGGCCTGCAACCGGAGGCCCAGTACGGCTGCGAGCAGATTGTTCTCGACCCCGGCGATGTGCTGCTCTGCTACACCGACGGCGTCACCGAAGCCTCGGGGCTCAACGGCGAGCGTTTTGATGAGCAGCGGCTGCTGCAGGCCCTGCAGGCCGCCTGCCGCGCCGAGGTGGGGGCCCAGGGGATCCTCGATCAGCTGTTTGCCCGGCTCGATCGGTTCGTGGGGCCGGATCGCCCCCTGGAGGACGACGCCTCGATGGTGGTGCTGCAGGTGCGCGATGGGGTGATGTTGCCGCCGCTGAGTCGCCTGCCAAGCTGACCCCAGCCACCGTTGCGGGCCCGATGGCCGTTGAGTCGTCCTCCTCCACCTGGAGCCAGCGGTTTGAGCAGGGGCTGCATCCGGCGATCGAGCGCTTCAACGCCTCGATCGGCTTTGACATCACCCTGCTGCAGCAGGACCTGGACGGCTCCATCGCCCACGCCCGCATGCTGGCCAGCACGGGCGTGATCACCGCTGAGGAGGCCGAGCAGCTGGTGGGGGGCCTGGAGCAGGTGCGCGCCGAAGCCGCCGCCGGTGCCTTCAACCCCGGCCTTGAAGACGAAGACGTTCACTTCGCCGTGGAGCGTCGCCTGATCGCCCTGCTGGGGCCCCTGGGCAAGAAGCTGCACACCGGCCGCTCCCGCAACGACCAGGTGGGCACCGACCTGCGCCTGTGGCTGCGGGGCCAGATCGACGCCATCGATGCGGCGTTGGTGCGCTTTGAGCGGGCGCTGTTGGCCCAGGCGGAGGCCCACGCCGAGGTGATGATCCCCGGCTACACCCACCTGCAGCGCGCCCAGCCCATCTGCCTGGCCCACCACCTGCTGGCCTATGTGGAGATGGCCGAGCGCGACCGGGCCCGGCTGCGGGATTTGCGCCAGCGCGTCAACATTTGCCCGCTCGGGGCCGCCGCCCTGGCGGGCACGCCGGTGCCCATCGATCGGCGCCACACCGCGGCTGCCCTCGGCTTTGACGCCGTCTACGCCAACAGCCTCGATGCGGTGAGCGACCGCGACTTCGCCGTGGAGTTCAGCGCCGCCGCCAGCCTGGTGATGGTGCACCTCAGCCGGCTCAGCGAGGAGGTGATCCTCTGGGCCAGTGAGGAGTTTCGCTTCGTGACCCTCACCGACCGCTGCGCCACCGGCAGCAGCCTGATGCCCCAGAAGAAGAACCCCGATGTGCCGGAGCTGGTGCGGGGCAAATGCGGCCGCGTGTTCGGCCACCTGCAGGGGTTGCTGGTGATGATCAAGGGCTTGCCCCTGGCCTACAACAAAGACTTCCAGGAGGACAAGGAGGCCCTGTTCGACACGGTGGCCACCACCCTGGCCTGCCTGGAGGCGATGGCGATCCTGCTGGAGGAGGGGCTGCAGTTCCAGCCGGAGCGCCTGGAGCAGGCGGTGGGCTCCGATTTCTCCAACGCCACCGATGTGGCCGATTACCTGGTGGCCAAGGGGGTGCCGTTCCGGGAGGCCTACCAGCTGGTGGGGGGTCTGGTGAAAACCTGCCTGCAGGAGGGGTTGCTGCTGCGGGAGTTGCCGCTGGAGCGTTGGCAGCAGCTGCACCCCAGCTTTGGGGACGACATCTACGCCGCCATCGCCCCCCGCCAGGTGGTGGCCGCCCGCCGCAGTGAGGGGGGCACCGGGTTTGAGCAGGTGCGGCAGCAGCTGGAGCGGGCCCAGGCCCGGCTGCGGGCCTAAGGTTGCAGGGCTGAATTTCGCCGGATCGGCCCCGTCGGCCCGTGAGCATTTTTGTAGGCAACCTCCCCTTCCGCGCCGAACAGGAGGACGTGTCCGAGTTGTTCGCCCCCTTTGGTGAGGTGACCAATTGCTTCCTGCCCCTCGAGCGCGACACCGGCCGCAAACGCGGTTTCGCCTTCGTGGAACTGGCGGATGACGACAGCGAGACCCGCGCCATCGACGCCCTGCAGGGGGCCGAGCTGATGGGCCGGCCGCTGCGCATCAACAAGGCCGAACCCCGCAGCAATGCCGGCGGTGGTGGTGGAGCAGGTGGCGGTGGCGGCTACGGCGGCCCCCGGCGCAACGCCGGTGGTGGTGGCTACGGCGGCGGCGGTGGTTACGGCGACCGCGCCTCTGATCGAGCCTCTGACCGCGGCGACCGCGGTTCCGGCGCCCAGGGATGGGAAGACCGCAGCTACGGCGGTGGCGGCGATGCCTTCGGGGCCGGTCGCACCCGGCGCCGCAGCAGCGGCGGCGCGGACGACTAGGCCCGTCGGCGCGTTCGCCCGTCCAAGGTTGTGAGTTCGTCCAACGTCGTGAAAACGAGTGTCCGAGATTCTGTACAGCCTGTACGGAATCCCGGACACCGTCCCAGTTGGTCTCCGCCGACCCGCCGCTAGAGCCCCCGCTCCTCCAGCTGCTGGGCGGCCCGCTCCAGCACCTCCGGGCCGGCCGTGCGTTCGCCGGCGGCACGGCCCAGGTCGCGGCGCCAGTGGCGCGCCCCGCTGACCCCCTCCACCACCTGCACCAGGTGGCGGGCGATGGCCCACAGCCGGCCGCCGCCGCTGCACCAGCCCTCGGCGTAGGGGATCAGGCCGCGCACCACGGTGGAGGCCCGGGCCTGCGGATGGCGCTCGTCGCCGTAGAGCTCCCGGTCCACGCTGGCCCAGCGCAGGGGGTGGTCGTAGGCGGCCCGGCCCACCATCACCCCGTCGAGCTGCTGCAGGTGCTGTTGGCAGCTCGCCAGATCCTGCAGCCCGCCGTTGAGTTCGATCGTGAGGTTCGGGCGGTCGCGTTTGAGCTGGTGCACCAGCTCGTGGCGCAGGGGCGGGATGGTGCGGTTTTGCTTGGGGTCGAGCCCCTCCAGCCAGGCCTTGCGGGCGTGCACGCTGAAGCGGGCGCAGCCGGCCGCCGCCAGGGCATCCACAAAGGTCAGCAATTCGGCGTAGGAATCGCGCTCATCAATGCCGATGCGGTGTTTCACCGTGACCGGCAGGGGGCTGGCGGCGGCCATGGCCTCCACGCAGCGGGCCACCTGGGCGGGCTCCGCCATCAGGCAGGCGCCGAATCGCCCCTTCTGCACCTTCTCGCTGGGGCAGCCCACGTTGAGGTTGATCTCGTCGTAGCCGCGCGCCGCCGCCAGCCGTGCCGCCTCCGCCAGCAGCGCCGGGTCGTCGCCCCCCACCTGCAGGGCCAGGGGGTGCTCGCACGGGTCGAAGCCGATCAGCCGCTCGCGCCGGTCGCTGTGGTGCAGGGCCTGCGCCACCACCATCTCGGTGTAGAGCAGGCTGCGCCGGGTGATCTGCCGCATCAGCACCCGGAAGTGCCGATCGGTGTAGTCCATCATCGGGGCCACACTGAAGCGGTAGGCCCCGTTCAGCAGCGAATCGGGCATGGCCCCATGCTGGCTTCCCAATGGCGTCTGAGCTGGAGCACTGGTCGCTGGTGGTGGCGGGGGGTGGCCCCGCCGGCTTCATGGCGGCCATTGCCGCGGCGGAGGCGGGGGTGCGGCGGGTGCTGGTGCTGGAGAGCACGCCGGAGCCCCTCGGCAAGGTGCTGATCAGCGGCGGGGGCCGTTGCAACGTGACCCACGCCTGTTGGGATCCGCGCGACCTGGTGCGCGCCTACCCCCGCGGCGGCCAGGCCCTGCGGGGCCCCTTCAGCCGCTTTGCCGCCGGAGATGCGGTGGCCTGGTTCGCCGACCACGGCCTGGAGCTGGTGGAGGAAGCCGACGGCCGCCTGTTCCCCAGCAGCAACCGCTCCAGCTCCGTGATCGCCTGCCTGCGCGGCGCCGCCGAGCGGGCGGGGGTGGTGTTGCGCCGCCAATCCGCGCTGGTGGCCGCCAGCGCCAACCCCGGCGGTGGTTTTGCTCTGGAGGTGCGGGGCGGCCAGCAGCTGTGCTGCGATCGCCTGGTGCTGGCCACCGGCAGCCACCCCAGCGGCCGGCGCCTGGCGGAGGGCCTGGGCCATGGGGTGGTGCCGCCGGTGCCCTCCCTGTTCACCCTGGCCCTGCGGCCCAATCCCCTGGTGGCCCTGGCCGGCGTGGTGATGGACCCGGTGGACCTGGAGCTGGAGCTGGCGGCCCCCGGGGGTGCCGTGGAGCGCTTCCGCCAGCGGGGGCCGCTGCTGATCACCCACTGGGGCTTCAGCGGCCCGGCCACCCTGCGGCTCACCGCCTCCGCCGCCCGAGCCCTGCAGGCCAGCGGCTACCGCGCCGAGCTGCGGCTGGATTGGAGCGGTGGGCGCGCCGAGCCAGAGCTGGAGGCCTGGTTTGCGGCCTGCCGGCGGGATCAGGCGCGCCGGCAGCTGAGCAATGCCCGGCCCTGGCCCGAGCTCAGCCGGCGCCTGTGGCAGCACCTGCTGGAGCAGGAGGGCGTGGAGCCGGAGCGCCGCTGGGCCGATTTGCCCAAGCGCCAGCAGCAGGGGTTGATCGAGGCGCTGCACCGCAGCCGTTATGCGGTGGCCGGCCGCGGCCCCTTCGGCGAGGAATTTGTGACCGCCGGCGGGGTGGCCCTTGGGGAGGTGAACCTGGCCACCATGGAGAGCCGCCGGGTGCCGGGGCTGCACCTGGTGGGGGAGCTGCTCGATGTGGATGGCATCACCGGCGGCTTCAACTTCCAGCACTGCTGGAGTTCCGGCTGGCTGGCGGGGCAGGCGATTGCCACGGCCGGCGCTACTTGATCTGGTCGAAGATCGAGAACATCGGCAGGTACATCGCCAGCAGGATCGAGCCCACGATCCCGCCCACGAGCACGATCATGGCCGGCTCGAGCATGGCCGTCAGCGCCTTCACGGCCGCCTCCACCTCGTCTTCGTAGAAGTCCGCCACCTTGGAGAGCATGGCGTCCATCTGGCCGGTTTCCTCCCCGATCGCCAGCATGCTCACCGCCAGCTCGGGGAACACCCGTTTGCTGGCCAGGGCCACGCTCAGCGGCACCCCCTCCAGCACCTCCTGGCGCGCCACCACGATCGCATCGGCGATCACGGCGTTGCCGGCGGTGTCCTGCACGATCTCCAGCGACAGCAAAATCGGCACCCCAGCCCGGGTGAGGGAGCTGAAGGTGCGGCAGAACTGGGCGGTGGCGGTTTTCTGGATCAGGTCGCCAAACAGCGGCAGGCGCAGCAGCAGGCCATCCACCTG
>RHBP01000088.1 GCA_010030955.1 Synechococcaceae bacterium WBB_10_009
CGGCCAGCACCAGCGCCACCAACCAGCCGCCCGCCATGGTGGGCAGCAGCCGGGGGTAATAGAGCCAGCCCTCGAGGCTGGTGGCCTCCAGCCCCTCCTGGTACTGCACCCCCCACTGGCGGGCGTTGTTGATGGTGCTGAGGATGGTGAGCCAGTTCTGGCTGAACCAGGGCCAGCACAGGGCCCCTGCCAGGGCCGTGGCGGCCAGCAGCTGCCGCAGCGGCCCCCAGCGGCCGGCGCGGGCGGCACCGAGGGCGGCCAGCAGCAGCACGAGCAGGGGCAGCCACAGCAGCACCAGGCCCGTGGGCCGGGTGAGGAACACCGCCGCCAGGCCCGCCCCGGCCAGCAGCGCCCCGCGCCAGGGGTGCGCCCCGCCCCGCCAGCGCCGCTGGCTGAGCAGCCACCAGCTGCCGGTGAGCACGGCGGTGAGGCTGAGGTCGATCAGGTAGTCGGTGCGTTGGTTGAGCAGGGCCGGTGCCGCCGCCACCACCAGGGCGCTCCAGAGGCCGGCGCTGCGGCTGTGCAGCTGGCGCCCCAGGCCGTAGCAGCTGAGCAGCAGCAGGCCGTTGAACAGGCCGTTGGCCGCCATGGCGCTGCGGTAGCCGGGGCCCAACAGCTCCAGCACCGGCGCCGCCACCGCGTAGCTGAGGGGGCCGCGGTAGCTGGGGGCCTGGGCCCAGAGCTGCTGCCACCAGGGGCCGCTCCAGGGCTCCGGGCTGCGCAGCACCTGCCAGATGCCCAGGGCTCGGCTGAGGTGGTCGCCCTGGTCCCAGCTGGGGGGGGCCTGGTGCCGCTGGATCCAGAGCAGATCCAGGGCCAGGCAGGCCAGCCACAGCCCCAGCAGCACCAGCCCATCGCGCCGGTTCAGCGGCCTGGGGCTGGGTTGCGGCGCACGAGGGTCCATGGGGCCAGATCATCGCCCGCCGCCACGGTGCTCAGCGCGGGGGTCTGCGGCCACTGCCCCCGTTGGATCCAGGCCCATTGGCCCGGCGGCAGTTGCTCGAGCCGTTGCAGGCGCGGCCCCAGCTGCGGGCTGCCCAGGGCCACCAGGATCAACTGGCTGTGGGCGTCGCCGCTGAGGGGCTCCGGCGCAATCACCGCCACCGGGCCTTCAGCCAGGGCCGATTGCACGGCGGCGGCCGCCAGGGCCTGGCGCTGCAGGGGGCTGCGGTCGGTGAACAGGCCCGCCTGCACCAGCAGCACCAGGGCCAGCCAGGGCCCCAGCAGCAGGGCCGCCAGGCTGCGCATCGGCAGGCGCTGCAGGGGCAGCAGCCCCCAGCTCAGCCCCACCGCCAGGGCGGCGGCGGCCAGCACGGCCCTGGGCACCGGCGGCACCTCCAGATCCAGGGGTGTGCCCGGCCAGAGCAGCGCCAGCCCAGCCGCCAGCAGCAGGCTCCCCAGGCCCGCGATCCCCCAGGCCAGCCAGCGGGGCCGTGCGGCGCCGGGCGCGGTGAAGCGCCGCAGGGCCGCGGCGGCCCAGAGGGCCACAAACGGCGCGAGCTGCAGGCCGTAGTAGGGCGTTTTGGTGCGGAAGGCGCTCAGCAGGGCCAGCAGCAGCAGCGGGACCACCACCAGCGCCAGCCGCTGTTCGCCGCGCCAGCGGCGCCAGCCCCAGGCCAAGCCCGCCAGGGCCGCCAGGCTCCAGGGGGCGGTGTTGGCGGGGATGTTCCAGAGGTAATAGAGGGGGCCGGCGCTGTAGGTGTCGCTGCCGGACAGAAACAGCAGCTTCTCCACCAGGCCCCCCACCACGGCGGCGCCGTGCTGCTGCAGGCTCAGCCCCAGCCACAGGGCCACCGGCAGCCAGCCCAGGACCAAGCCGCCCCAGAAGCTCCAGCGGCGCAGCACCTGGGCCCGCGCCAGCAACACCAGCGGCAGCAGGGCCGCCGCCGGCAGCGCCACCATGAAGCCCTTCACCAGAAAGGCGGGCCCCATCCACAGCCCCGCCAGGGCCGGCCAGATGGGCCCGGACCCCGGGGTGGCCCGCAGCAGGGCCCAGAGCCCCAGCAGCTCCAGGGCCAGCAGGGGCATGTCCTGGCTGGCCTGGTGGGCGTAATTGAGCCACAGGGGCGTGAGGGCCAGCAGCAGGGCGCTGAGCCGGCCCTGGCCGGGCCCCAGCAGCTGGCGCCCCAGCTGGGCGGTGAGCCAGAGGCAGGCGAGTGCCGCCAGCAGCGAGGGCAGCAGCTCGCCGATCGGATCGGCCCCCAGCAGCCGCTGGCTGGCGGCGATCAGCCACTGCACGCCGATGGTGCGGTCGTAGAGGGGCTGGTCCCACCATGGCGGCGCCAGCCAGTGGCCGCTGAGCGCAATCCAGCGGGCCTGCAGCATGTAGTAGCCCTCGTCGTGGGCCAGGGGGCTGCGGGGGGCGGCGCTGGCTAGCAGCGGCCCCAGCGCCAGCAAGGCCACCACCGGGTTTGTGTAGCGAGGGCTACGTGTCATTGCGGTTTGTGGCACACGGGGCCTATCTGGATGCACAGCCTGGCCCGATCATCGGAGGTGACGCCTTGCGTCCATTTCCTCTTTTTGGTGTGAGGACCATGAAACTGTTCCAGAAGCTTCTTCTGGCGCCTGCTGCCCTGGGCCTGATGGCTCCTGTGGCTGCATCCGCCGCCGATCTCAACGTGGCTGGCGTTCGCCAGTACACCACCAGCGAAGAGCAGGTGACCTCGATCACCCAGTTCTCCGACGTCAAGCCGACCGATTGGGCCTACCAGGCCCTGAGCAACCTGATCGAGCGCTACGGCTGCGTCGCTGGTTACCCCAACGGCACCTACAAGGGTGGCCAGGCCATGACCCGCTGGGAGGCCGCCGCTCTGCTCAACGCCTGCCTCGACCGGATCACCGAAGTGACCGACGAGCTCAAGCGCCTGATGAAGGAGTTTGAGAAGGAGCTGGCCGTGCTGAAGGGCCGTGTGGATTCCCTCGAAGCCAAAGTGGGCGAGCTGGAAGCCACCCAGTTCTCCACCACCACCAAGCTGAAGGGTATTGCCACCTTCGTGCTGGGTGCCAACAGCTTCTCCGGCACCAACAGCGGTTCCCAGTTCAACGGCACTCCGAACACCGCTGCCTACAACCGCGCGCAATACGGCGCCACCACCTTCAACTACGACCTGAAGCTGAACTTCGACACCAGCTTCACCGGCAAGGACCTGCTGCGCACCAGCCTGCGTGCCGGCAACTTCTTCGGGGCGAATGGTGTGGCCAACAACGCCTACGGCGCTGGGCTGTCCTTCCTCGAAGCGGCCACCAACCAGTACGCCGGTCCCGGCGGCTCGAACGTGGTGGTGGCCAACCGCCTGTTCTATAACTTCCCGGTGGGTGATGAGCTGAGCCTCACCGCCGGCGCCCTGGTGCGCATGGACGACGCCGGCATGCTTGGCCTGTGGCCCAGTGTCTATCCCGCCGACACCGTGCTGGATAACTTCACCTATGCCGGTGCCCCCGGTGCTTACAACACCGGCTTCGGCCTGGGTAGCGGTGCTGGCTTTGTGTACAGCCCCAAGTTCGCCAAGGGTCTGACCATCAGCCAGAACTATGTGTCGGCTAACGCCTACTCCGGCAACACTGGCACCCCCAACCCCAGCGGGACCAACTCCGGTGGCGGCGTGTGGACCGGTGGTGCCTCCTCCACCGCCGTGTCTCAGATCGGCTACGTGGGTGAAAAAACCCCTCTGATCGGCGGCAGCTACGGCCTGGCCTTCGCCTACGCCTATTCGCAGAACATGCCGCTGACCATCGGCACTCCCCTGGCCTACTCCTATTCCAACATTGGATCTGGTGGCACCAGCTCCAACAACTACGGTCTGAGCGGCTACTGGAAGCCTGAGAAGGCTGGCCTGGTGCCCTCCTTTAGCTGGGGCTTCGGCGGCAGCACCTTCAACACCGGTGTTCTGTACAACTCCTCCACCAACCAGTCCAATTCCGTTAAGGGCATCACCACCGCCTCCTGGATGATTGGCCTCCAGTGGGATGACGCCTTCATCAAGGGCAACGCCCTGGGCATGGGCGTCGGCCAGGCTCCCTTCGTGACCCAGGCCGGCTCCAACGCCGCCAACACCCCTCGCTCGAACACCTGCGCCGCTGGCCAAGGCGGTTGCAGCGGTGCCTACGACTCCAACTACATGTGGGAGTGGTGGTACAAGTTCCAGGTGACCGACAACATCTCGATCACCCCGGCCATCTACTACATCAGCAACTACGACGGTCAGCTGGGTCAGGTGAATCAGAGCACCGGTTCCACCACCGCCTCCGACAACCTGTTCGGCGGCCTGATCAAGACCACCTTCAAGTTCTGATCCTTCGAGTCCCTGCTGGGCGCTCCTCCTCACACACCTCGAGCGTCCACAGGTCCTCACACACGTCCTCGGTTCTCCATCCAAGCCCCCGCTCACGCGGGGGCTTTTTTGTGGCCATGCATCCGCGGATGTATCGCCAGACACCTTGCCGCGTGCTGTCTGCCCCTGGTTTTTCTATTCGCGGAGGGTAATTTGCCTACAACTCTCCTTGCGAGAGCTATCCCTCAATTTGGTGTGAGGACCCAATGAAACTCTTCCAGAAGCTGCTTCTGGCGCCTGCAGCCCTCGGGCTGATGGCTCCCGTGGCGGCATCCGCCTCCGACCTCGCGTCGGCCGGCGGCATGAACAGCTACATCCAGCAGGGCGACCTGCACAACTTCCGCGTCTGGGCTGACCAAAACCAGGTCACCAACGTGCAGCAGTTCAGCGATGTGAAGCCCACCGACTGGGCCTACCAGGCGCTGAGCAACCTGATCGAGCGCTACGGCTGCGTGGCCGGCTACCCCAACGGCACCTACAAGGGCGCCCAGGCCATGACCCGCTTTGAAGCGGCTGCCCTGCTGAACGCCTGCCTCGACCGCATCACCGAAACCACCGACGAAATCCAGCGCCTGCAGCAGGATTTCGCCAAGGAGCTGGCTGTGCTCCAGGGCCGCGTCGGCAGCCTCGAGAAGAAGGTGGGCAAGCTGGAAGCCACCCAGTTCTCCACCACCACCAAGCTCCAGGGTGACACCTACTGGGCCATCGGTGGCGTGGGCTTCGGTGGGAGCAGCGGCGCCAACCAATACAACCGTGCCACCTACGGCGGCATGGTGTTCAACTACGACCTGCGCCTCAACTTCAACACCAGCTTCACGGGTAAGGACCTGCTCTACACCCGTCTGCGTGCCGGCAACTTCTCCGGTAGCCCCTTCTCCGGCAACCCCTACAACCTGATGGGGCTTGACCGGGCCTACTCCTGCCCGACTGGTGCCGCCAGCACCGCCGGATGCAACAACATCGTTGGCCTGGATCGTCTCTACTACCGTTTCCCCATCCAGAGCAGCAAGTCGTGGACGGCTTTCATTGGTCCTCAGGCTCGTAACACCGAGTTCCTGGCGATCAACCCCTCCTACTACGGCGATGTCGAAGGCCTCGATTACTTCCGCCTTCATGGTGCCCCTGGCACCTACAACAAGGCCACCGGTGGCATGGCCGGCCTGATGTGGAAGCAAAACGTGAAGAAAGGCAAGCCCTTCTTCGCTGCTTCCACCAGCTATGTGTCCCCCCGGTCTGAAAACGCCAACCCCGGTGATGGCGGCAACATGACCAACTACAGCCGCGGCAGCTGGCTGACCCAGATTGGTTACCAGGCCAACCAGTGGAAAACCACCTTCGCCTGGAACTACCAGCAGTGCAACGCTTCGCTGTCCCGTCGTGGCACCCAGGCCGCTGGTCCTCAATCTGAGCCCTGCAGCGTTGCTGCGAGCAGCACCTACGCCACCACCGGCATGACCGGCGCTTACCAAAATGGTTTCGCGCTGAACCTCGGCTGGCAGCCCAAGAAGACGGGCACCGTGATGCCTTCCATCGACCTGGGCTGGGGCTACAACGCCGTTTCCTACCAAAACCTGAACTACATTGCGTCCACACGCAACAACACAGGTGGCGTGGCAAGCAGCACTGGCTCCAGTGCCATCGCCGGCAACCTCAACTCGGCCAACATCTCGGCTACTCAGTCCTGGACTGTGGCGCTGCAGTGGAAGGATGCCTTCGGCAAGGGCAACTCCCTCGGCATGGCCGTGGGTCAGCCCACCTTCGTGACCTCCACCCGCAACGGCACTACGCCGTTTGATGGCAACTACGCCTGGGAGTGGTGGTACAACTACAAGGTGAGCGACAACATCTCCGTGGCTCCGATCCTCTTCTACTTGAGCAACCCCAGCAGCCTCGGTGCTGTGCCTGGTCAGACCAACCCCAACGTGTTTGGTGGTCTGATGACCGCTCGCTTCAAGTTCTGATCCTCGGAACAGGAGCACCTCACACTCCTCACCGTTCACTCACACAACCCCATGCCCCCGCTTCGGCGGGGGCTTTTTTATGGCAGCGCTGCTGTCGCCAGGGCCCCCTGGTCCGGGAGGATGGGGGCGTCGCAGGCATGCCGGTGGTGCCAACGCAGAGCAACCAAAACCCCTACGAGGTCTTGGGTGTGGCGGCCAGCGCCAGCACCGCCGAGATCAAGGCGGCTTACCGCGCCCTGGTGAAGCAACACCACCCCGATGCCGGCGGTGACGAGCACACGATCCTGGCCCTCAATGCCGCCTGGGAGGTGCTCGGGGATGCCCAGCGCCGCGCCGCCCATGACCGCCTGCGGGCCCCGGCTCCCCAGCGATCCGCAGCCCACAGTGCCGCCGCCGCCAGCCGCGCGGCTCGCCAGGCTTCCGCCGATGCCGCCCGGGGCGACGGCCTGTTGTTGGCCTGGCTGCAGCAGGTGTATGCCCCCATCGATCGCCTGCTGGCCCAGGTGATCAACCCGTTCCCCGCCCAGCTCAAGGCCCTTTCCGCTGACCCCTACGACGACGCCCTGATGGAGGCCTTTTGCGCCTTCCTGGAGCAGAGCCAAGCCCGGCTGGAGAAGGTGCAACGGCTGTACGGCGCCCAGGCTGCACCCCCCTCAGCCCAGGGGTTCAGCCTCAGCCTTTACCACTGCTTTTCGCAGGTTCAAGACGCGGTGAGCGAGCTGGAGCGCTACACCATGGGTTACGTGGACAGCTACCTGCGCGACGGCCGCGAGATGCTGCGGGAAGCAAAACGGCGCCGCAGCCTGCTGCAGGAG
>RHBP01000089.1 GCA_010030955.1 Synechococcaceae bacterium WBB_10_009
CCGCTCCTCAGGGCAAGGTGCTCACCACCGCCGAGGCCATCGCCGCTGAGCTGGCCGCCGCCCAGGCCGCCCGCCCCGCGGTGGTGGTGGCTGCGCTGGCAGCACCGCCGGCCGGGGCCTGGATGCTGATGCTTGGCTTGTCGCCCTTGGCGGGGGCCTTGGTGGCGGCAGGTTTGGCCGGGGCTGCCTGCCTCACCGGCGCCACGGTGACGGGGGTTGCCGCCGCCTTCTCATCGAGGCTGAGAAAGAACTTGCCCTTGGAGTTGCCCTTGGAGTTGAACACCATGGCGCTGATCGGCTGGCCGTTGGCGTGATTATCCGCTGCCGAAGCCGCCGGCGCGGCCGTCCCTTAGGGCAGTGCAACACAAGCTGTGGTGGCCTCTAGCTTGCAGGCACCGTTGGCGCCGTTGGCGATGCTCGAGCTGTTGGTGCTGGCCAGTCCGGAGCGGCTGCAGCATTGGTTCTGGGCGCTGCTGATCAACGCGGTGTTGATCGCCGCCGCCCAACGGCTGCCGCTGCTCACCCCGGCGGGCTGGGTGCAGGCGGGGGTGCTGGGCACCCTGCTGCTTGGCAGCCTCGATTGGCCGGGCTGGTGGGCGGTGGTGCTCTACCTGGCCCTGGGGTCGCTGGTGACGCGCCTCGGCTTCCGGCGCAAGCAGCAGCAAGGCCTGGCGGAGGCCCGCGGCGGGCGGCGCGGGCCCGAGAACGTGTGGGGTTCGGCGGCCACCGGCGCCGCCCTGGCGTTGCTCACGGTGTTGCCCACGGCGCCGGTGGCGCTGCTGCAGCTGGGCTTTGCCGCCAGCTTTGCCGCCAAATTGGCGGACACCTTCGGCAGCGAGATCGGCAAGCGCTGGGGCCGCCACACGGTGCTGATCACCACCCTGGAGCCCGTGCCCCCCGGCACTGAGGGCGCCATCAGCCTGGAGGGCACCGCCGCCAGCCTGCTGGGCAGTGGGCTGATGGCGGCGGTGATGCTGTGGCTGGGGTTGCTGAGTGATGGGGCCAGCTGGTTGCTGGTGACCGTGGTGGGCCTGGCGGCCACCCTGCTGGAGAGCTGGATCGGTGCGGCGCTGCAGCGCCGCTGGCCGTGGCTCACCAACGAGCTGGTGAATGCGATTCAGACGCTGCTGGCGGCGGTGTTGGCGATGCTGCTGGCCCAAGGGCTTGGGCTGGTCTGATCCCCCTCCAGCAACCGCTGCCGCAGCAGCGCCAGGGCCCGTTGGCAGCGCCGTTGGCTCACCTTGCCGCTTAGCCCCAGGGGACGACCCAGCTCCCGCCAGGAGCGCCGCAGCAGCAACCGCCCCAGCACCAGCCGCCGCTGGCTGCGGTCCAGCCCCTTGAGGCCGCGCCACAGCCGCCGCCGTTGCTCCGCGCGGATCGCCGCTCCGTAGCCGCCGGCGGCGTCGCTGTCACCCTCCCGTGGGGGTGCCGGCAACAGCTCCACCAGGCACTCCCCCTCGCTGCTCCCCGTGGGTTGATCCAGGCTCACCAGCCGCAGGCTCCGCTGCAGCTGCAGCCCCTCGCGCCAGCGCTGGGGGGTGGTGCCCAGCGCCTCGGCCAAGGCGTCCCCCGCCAGGGGCTCCAACCCCTGCTGTTGCCGCTGTTGCTGCAGCCGCTGGCCCCGCCCCACCAGCTCCAGCAGGTGGTGGCTGCCGCTGAGGGGCCGGCAACGGTCGCGCAGGTAGTGGCGCATGGCGCCCCGGATCCACGGGCAAGCGGCCGTGCTCAAGGTGGTGCCGTGGCGTGCCTCATAGCGCTCCACCGCGCGGATCAGCCCCAGGCAGCCCACCTGCACCAGATCCTCAAAGGCATGGCCGCTGCGCTGGCTCTCCTCCCGGGCCAGGCGCCACACCAGCGGCAGGTTGGCGTGCACCACGGCGTTGCGGTTGGCGGTGCTGCGGCAGCGGCCGTAGGCCGCCAGCAGGTCGGCGTTATGGGAGCGGGTTGGGGCGGGCATGGGCGTTGAACATCCGTGTTTCCACGGTCTGCGCCCGGTGGCGCTGGCCCGTCCCCCCGCTGCGTTCGCTCCGCTCCCCCATTTGGGGGAGGTGCTCAGGCCAGCGGTGTGATGCCGTGCAGGGGTTGCAGATCGGCCCAACGCAGCAGCGCCGGCCACTGCCGCACGCGCTCGTACACCTGGCGGTGCCCCTCGCCGTTGAGGTGCAGCCCATCGGGCCCCAGCCAGTGCAACCAGGCCGGGTCCGCCAGAAGGGTTTCGAGCAGGGGCAGAAACGGCACATCCGCCTCCAGGCACGCCTCCTCCAGCAGCCGCTCGTAGTGGCGCACCGCCTCCAGCCCGTACCAGAGCACATCGGCGTAGGGCATGGCCTGCTCATCCACCGGGGTCAGCCCCAGCACCAGCACCGGCGCCACGGCGCGCACCTGAGCCAGCAGCTGCTGCAGCCCAAACAGAAAGCCCTCGGGGTCCAGTTGGGGGCGCCCGTCGGCGCGGCCCACCCGGGCGCTGTCGTTGAGGCCCATGGCCAGCAGCACCCCCTGGGGCAGCTGGCGCCGCAGCTCACCGCGGCAGCTCACCTCCCGCTGCCAGCGGGCCGCCACCCGCTCCAGACCATCGCCCCGCACACCCAGCGGGTAGAGCACCGGCGCCCCGGGTAGCCCCATCCAATGGCGGCGCAGCCGCTCGCACCAGCCCCCCTCCTCCGGGTCGCCCCAGCCGTAGACGCCGCTGTCCCCCAGCACGATCAACTTGCGCGGGATCGGAACACTCATGGACGCAGCAGGGCCCGGCGGGCGCGGTCGCTGAGATCTTCCCCCAGCAGGGTCAGCAGGGCGTAGGCGGCCAGCAGCAGGGCCAGTTGGTCGAAGGCGAAGGCGCTGAGGCTTTCGCGCAGCTGGCTGCCCAGGCCCGTGCCCGCCACCAGGCCCACCACCACGGTTTCCCGCAGGATCACATCGGCCCGGTAGGCCCCATAGGCCAGGTAGGAGCGGGCCAGGCCGCTGAAGCGCCCATAGAGCAGGGCCAGGCGGGCGCCACTGCCGCCGCTGCGCAGGGCGTCCTCCCGCTCCGGCCCGGCGGCCTCCACCCCCTCCAGCAGCAGGCGGCCCAGGATGCCGAGGTTGTGGAAGCCGAGGGCCAGGGCGGCGATCCAGAGGCTGGGCTTGAACAGAAACAACAGCAGCAGGGCCGTAAGCGGCGGCGGCCACAGCCGCCCCAGGGCCCACACCAGCCGCAGCAACCAGCGCCCCCAGGGCCAGGGGGCCACCAGCAGCAACAGCAGCGGCGCACCGCCCACCGCCAGGGCCGCCGCCAGGGTGGTGAGCAGCACGGTCTCCCCCACCAGCGTCAGCCAGGGCAGTTGCAGGGCCGCCTGCCAGCCGCCGGTGGGCAGGGGCGGCAGGCTCTCCCAGTGCAGCAGGGCCGCCGGGTCCACCGCCAGGGCCCGCCCCACCCCCAGCAACAACGGCACCAGGGCCGCGGCCGCCAGCACCAGCTCGCGGCTGCTGCGGCCCACGGGCTGGCGCCGCTCCAGGGCCAGGCGCGCCGGCATGCTCCAGCGGCGCCGCAGCGCCGACACCAGCGCTTCGAGGCTGAGCATCACCGCCAGCAGCAACCACAGCCCGCTCCACAGCTCGCGGAACTGCAGCGACTGCAGCGTCAGCAGCAGCTCATTGCCGAGGCCCCCCAGGCCGAACACCCCCAGCAGGGTGGCGCTGCGCAGGGCGCACTCCAGCCGGTAGCCGCCGTAGCTGATCAACCCCGGCAGCAGCGGCGGCCCCAGGGCGGTGAGCAGGGCCGCTGGCGCCGGCGTTCCCGCCGCCAGCAGGCCCTGCAGATTGCGCTCCGGCAGGGCATCGAGCAGATCGCTCACCACCCGCGCCACCAGGGCGCCGAAGGGAATGGCGATGGCCAGCACGGCCACCGCCGGCTGCTGCCCCACCAGTTGCAGCAGCAGCAACCCCCAGATCAGCTCGTGGATCGAGCGGGGCACCGCCAGGAGCCGTCGCACGAGTTCAGCCGGCAGGGCTGTGCCCACCAGGCTGCGCCACAGCAGCCGGGAGCTGAGCAGCCCCAGGGGCACCCCCAGCAGCAGGCTCATCGCCCAGCCCAGCAGGGCCATGCCCACGGTGGTGCCCAGCCCCCCCACCAGGGACCCCAGCACCAGCGGGTCGCCGCTGGGGTGCAGGGCCGCCGCCGCAAAGGCCCCGAGCAGCTCCCAGCCCCCGCCGTGCAGCAACCCGGGCAGCACCAGGGCCATGGGCAGCAGCACCAGGGCCGGCAGCAGCGGCAGCAGCGGCGCGGCGGGCTTCATGGCAGGGGATGCGGCACCGGCACCGCTGATTCCCCATAGAGCGCCTGCAGCTGCTGCGGTTGCAGGGCGGCCAGGGGGCAATCGAATTGCAGGCGCCCCTGGCGCAGGCCGATCACCCGGTCGAACCCCTCCAGCAGATCCGGGCGGTGCAGGCTCAGCAGCAGCGCCCGTGGTGCCTGGCCATGGAGCAGCAGCAGCTCCAGCAACTCCTTGGCCAAGCGTGGATCGAGGCTGGCCAGGGGTTCATCCGCCAGCAACAGGGTGGGCTGTTGGCGCAGCAGCCGGGCGATCGCCACCCGCTGCCGTTGGCCGCCGGAGAGCAGCGACACCGGTTGCTCCAGCAGGTCGGGGTCGAGGTCGAGCTGGCGCAGGCTGTCGCGGCAGGCGTTGGTTTCGAGGGGCAGCAGCAGGTTGAGCACCGCCCGCGGCCAGCCCCACTGCGCCAGCCGGCCGCAGTTGAGGTTCTGCTGCACCGTCAGCTCGTCGATCAGGCGCAGGTCCTGCCAGAGGGTGCCGATGCGCGCCTGCTGGCGGCGCCGGGCCCGGGCACCCTTGGCCCGCGGTTCCCCCCGCCAGAGCACCTGCCCCGATGCCGGGCTGAGCAGGCCGTTGGCCACCGCCAGCAGGGTGCTCTTGCCGGCGCCACTGGGCCCCAGCAACGCCACCCGCTCCCCCGGCCGCAACTGCAACGACACCCCATCCAGCCGCGGCTGGCCGCGGCCCGGCACATGGATCTGCCGGAGCTCGAGCACCGCTGGGGGCTGGGGGGCTGGGCTGGGGGCGGCCATCAGGCCATGCTGCCCGGTGGGCGGTGGCTAGCCGAAGCGGAAGGCCATCAGCGCCAGGATCAGCCCCACCAGCGCCAACTCCACCAGGTCGGGGCCGCGCGGGTTCATGGCCGCCGCTCCCGCCGCTCCAGCCGCCCCACCGACGGCAGGCTGAGCACCAGGGCCAGCAGCCCCAGCTCCACCCAGAGCACGCCGTTGCCCAGCACCACCACCCCCAGGTCAATCACCGTCAGGGTGCGCAGGAACAGCACCCACACGTCGTCGCCCTCGCTGCAGCTGCGCTGCCACAGCAGCAGCCCCGCCACCACGAGCACCAGGTCGATCAGCAGCGTCATCGCAGGGGAGGGGCCCATGGCTGATGCACCCATTCTGCTCTGACTGGCCAGCGGGTCAGCGGATCTTGCCGATCTCGCGGCCCACCTGCTCGATGCGCTTGTACTCCCCCGGGGTGGCCTTGATGAACTGTTGGGCGCCGAACAGGCCCAGGATCACCTTCTGCTCCGGGTCGCTGGGGCGCCAGCTCAGGATCGCCTTCTGCAGCTTGGCGGTGAAGCCTTGGCCGTAGCGCGCATCGAGGTTGCCCTGGGCGATCCAGTGGTAATCGGGGTAGCCCGGTGAGGTCCAAATGGCCATCACCTTGGCGCGGCTCGCCTTGCCGTTGTGCAGGCTGGCGCGCCACACCTGTTCGTTCACGGCGCCGGCCTCGTAGGCCCCGCTCTGCACCAGGGCGATGGTGGCGTCGTGGCTGCCGCTGAAGCCGGGGGCACCGCCGGCGAACTGGCTCGGTTTGACCCCCGCCTGGGCCAGGAAGTACTGGGGCATCAGCCGGCCAGAGGTGGAGTTCTCGGAGCCGAAGGTGAAGCGGCGCCCCCTGAGTTCGCGCAGGCCGTCAATCGTGCGCACCGGCTGCAGGCCGCTGCGGGTGTTGGCGATGAAGATGCTCCGGAACGACACGTCGATGTCGCGCTGGGCCAGCACCCGGGCACTGGGTTTCTGCAGGCGGGCCTGCACACCGGTGAGCCCCCCGAACCACACCAGATCGAGATCGCCGGTGCGGAAGGCGGTCACCGCAGCGGCGTAGTCGGTCATCGGCACATACTTCACCGGCACGCTCAGCTGGCGGCTGAGCTCACCGGCCACCAAGCCGTAGAGGCGGTTGAGTTTTTCGGGGTTTTGGTCGGGAATGGCGCTGATGCGCAGCACCGGGCGGCTGGCCTGGGCGGCGGCGGGGCGCAGGCTGGGCGTCAGGACCACCGTGCCCAGGGCCAGGCTCAGGCCCAGGGCGACGGCGGTCCAACGTTCTCGAGCGGGCATGGTCGACAGCAGATGAAAGATGGATTGGGTTGGGGCTGCTCAGGCCTCAGAGCGCCTGCAGAAAGCGGGCCAACCGTTCCAGACCATCATCGATCGTGGTCTCGGCAGCGGCACAGGACAGACGGATGCAGCGGTCGTCGCCGAAGGCGATACCTGGCACCACCGCCAGTCCCACCTCGTCGAGCAGGCGGTTGCACAGGGTCATCGAATCGAGGCCGTAATGGCTCACATCCGGGAAGGCATAGAAGGCACCCTCAGGCGGCTGCAACTGCAGCCCGGGGATCGCGCGCACTCCGTCGCTCAGGCGCTGACGACGGCTGTTGAACTGCGCGGCCATGGCCAGGACGCTGTCGCGTGGCCCGCTCACGGCAGCGAGGGCGCCGTACTGGGCAAAGGTGCACACGTTGCTGGTGCTCTGGCTCTGCAAGGCCGCCGCGGCGCTGATCACGCTTTGGTTGCCGGCCAGCCAGCCGATGCGCCAGCCGGTCATGGCCCAGCCCTTGGCACAGCCGCCCACGATCAGGATGCGCTCGGCCAGGTCGGGGGCCACCGCCGCCAGGCTGTGGTGGCTGTGGCCGGGTGCCAGCAGAAACTCGTAGATCTCGTCACAGACCACCAGCAGCTGGGGGTGGCGGCGCAGCACCGCGGCCAGGGCTTCGAGCTCGCGGCGGCTCAGCACCATGCCGGTGGGGTTGCTGGGGCTGTTGAGCACCAGCAGCTTGCTGGCGG
>RHBP01000090.1 GCA_010030955.1 Synechococcaceae bacterium WBB_10_009
TGCATCACCTCGGCCAGGGCGATCTGGTGGTCTTCGCTCTCCACCTCCTCCACGATGATTTTGGAGGCCAGCACGCGGTAGCCCTCCTCATCGAGGTCGAGGGCCACATCGAAGTTGGAGAAGTAGTCCTCTTCGAAGGGGTCTTCGCTGATGCCCAGGTAGAGGGTGCGGCGGTACCGCTCGTAGCCCTTGAGCAGGGCCTCACGCAGGGCCGCCTCCACCACGGGGGTGGGCAACTTCTTCTCTTCGCTGATGTCCTCGATCAGGTTCGCCAGACCGGGGAGCAGAACAAGGGCCATGGGGGATGCGGGTGACGCGGAAACGGATGGGGCTCAGGCTTCGCTGGGGGTGATCAGGCGAACGCTGATCACATCGGGCCGGGGCAGGCGAACGGTGCGGCCGCGCACATTCAGGTGCACGCTGCTGGCATCGCGCTCCAGCAGTAGGCCTTCACGCTCGGCCTCCGCGCCGGTCTTGGCGTCGCGGTAGCGAACGCTGACTGGAAAACCGCGGAAGCTGCGGAAATCGCGGTCGTCGCTCAGCTCCTCGCTGATGCCAGGACTGCTGATTTCCAGAACATAGGCCTCCTCCAGCAGGCCATCGGCCTCCAGGGCATCCCCCAGCACGCCGCTGAAGGCGGCGCAGTCGTCCAGGTTCACATCGCCGCCATCACCCAGGCGCAGCTGCACCTGAAGCGTCATCGGGATGCGGTGGGTTAACAGCTGGATGCCGCACAGCTGAAACCCGGCGGCCGTGGCCACCTGGCTCACCAGGCGCTCGAGGTCGGGGATCAGGGGATGCGGCAAGGCCGAACCGGAGACAGGGGGGACGGGCTACCCGTCCGGCACCTGCAGGGATCTGCGTCCTGCGGGGCCGGGGTGCGAAACCCGCAGACCAACAGGGGTGCCCGCCGGGCACACCTTGACCCTAAAGGATCGCCGGCTGGGGTCCCGGTTCAGCCGCCCAGGGAGCCCAGGTCGACGGCGGGCGGCTCCATGTAGGCATCGCCGGGCTGGGGCGCACCGCGCAGGCTGGGGTCCTGGTTGAGGCACTGGGCCTTCTGCTCATCGGTGCGCAGGTACTGGCACACCCGCGCCCACAGCTTCGAGCGGGTGGAGGGCGCCCCCTGGCTGAAGTGCACCTGGTCGACACCCCCCACCAGCCCTTGGATCTCCACCTGGCACAGGGTGCAGCGTTGACGGGTGCCCGGGGGAATCGCAGCCATGCCAGCCATGCGCAGAAGAGGCAACTTAAAGCCAGCCTTCCGCCGGCCCGGTGTGATCCGCATCCTGCAGCTCAGTGATCCGCATCTGCTGGCCGATCCCCATGGCCGCTGCCGTGGCCATGGGGCCCTGGCCTGCCTGCTCCATGGCTGGCATCAGGCGCTGCGGCAGCTTGGACAGCCCCCCGATTTGCTGCTGATCAGCGGCGATCTGTGCCAGGACGAGAGCTGGGGCGGCTACTGCCGCCTGCGGGAGTTCCTCGAGCAGGCCGTGCTGCCGCTGGGGGTTGCTGCGGCGCTGCTGCCCGGCAACCATGACGACCCTGGGCTGCTGCGGGCCGCCCTGGGGCGACACGCCTGGATCGCCCCGGCCCTGGTGCCAGTCCGCCACTGGGGCCTGGTGCTGCTCAGCAGCCACCGCCCCGGCAGCGTGGCCGGCTGGCTGGAGCCACGGCAGCTGCTCTGGCTGGATCAGCAGCTGGCGGCGGCCGCCACGCCGCTGCTGCTGGCCCTGCACCATCCGCCACTGCCGATTGGTGCGCCGGCCCTGGATGGCATCGGCCTGCAGCGGCCCGAGCCACTGCTGGAGCGGTTGCGGGCCAGCCCGCGGGTGCGCGCCGTGGTGTTCGGCCATGTGCATCAGCACTGGCGGGGGGAGCTGCCACGGCCCGGCGCCGGGGCGGCGTTGCCCCTGTGGGCCTGCCCCT
This sequence comes from Synechococcaceae bacterium WBB_10_009, assembly GCA_010030955.1. Classification (GTDB taxonomy): domain Bacteria; phylum Cyanobacteriota; class Cyanobacteriia; order PCC-6307; family Cyanobiaceae; genus Vulcanococcus. The sequence continues at coordinate 1,930 of RHBP01000090.1, forward strand.
CCACCCTGGCGGCGTTCGAGCCGGTGCAGCCCTGCCCGCTGGGCCGGGCCGACTGGCCTGGGGGCCGTCTGTTGGAGCTCGGTCCCGGGGGCGCCCTCTCCAACCGGCTGCTGCGCTGGAGCCCCTGCTCCCCTGCCTAGCCTGCAACCCATCCATCTGGGCTTCCGTGCGCCGTCTTCTCGCTCTGCCCCTGCTGCTGTTGCTGAGCCTGTGCTGGGCGTGGCCCGCTGGGGCGGAGTCCCCCGGCCAGGGGGGCAGCTTCGTGAGCGCCGCGGTGAAGAAGGTGGCTCCGGCGGTGGTGCGCATCGACACCGAGCGCAGCGTGCCCAGGGTGGGCCTTGATCCCGCCTTCAACGACCCGCTGCTGCGGGAGTTGTTCGGCGATCAACTGCCCCACAGCCGCGAGCGCGGCCAGGGCTCCGGCATCGTGATCGACGCCAAGGGGCTGGTGCTCACCAATGCCCACGTGGTGGAGGGGGCCGACCGGGTGGAGGTGACCCTCGCCGACGGACGCGACGTGGAGGGCACCGTGCTGGGCAGCGATGCGGTCACCGACCTGGCGGTGGTGCGCATCCCCCAGGGGTCGGGCCTGAAGGCGGCCCCCCTCGGCGATTCCGAACGCCTGGAGGTGGGCGACTGGGCCATCGCTCTGGGCACCCCCTACGGCCTGGAGCGCACCGTGACCCTGGGGATCGTCAGCAGCCTGCACCGCAACATCACCAGCCTGGGCTTCTCCGACAAGCGGCTCGACCTGATCCAGACCGACGCCGCCATCAACCCCGGCAACTCCGGCGGCCCCCTGATCAACGCCAACGGCGAGGTGGTGGGCATCAACACCCTGGTGCGCTCCGGGCCGGGGGCCGGTCTCGGCTTCGCCATCCCCATCAACTTGGCCAAGGGGGTGGCGGCCCAGTTGGGCCAGGGCTCCACGGTGGTGCACCCCTACCTGGGCCTGCAGCTGGTGCCCCTGAACGCCCGCCTGGCCCGCGACAACAACGCCGATCCCAATGCGCTGCTGCAGCTGCCGGAGCGCGATGGGGCCCTGGTGCAGCGGGTGCTGCCCGAGAGTCCGGCGGAGAAGGCGGGCCTGCGCCGCGGTGATCTGGTGGTGGCCGCCGCGGAGCAGGCGGTGCCGGATCCGGCCGCCCTGCTGCGGCTGGTGGAGGCCTCCCAGGTGGGCGATGCCCTGGCGCTCACGGTGCTGCGCGGCGATCAGCAGCTGCAGCTTTCGATCCGTCCGGAGGCACTGCCCCACGCCTGAGCTACGGTCAGCGCCCTGTTGCGGTGTGGTGATGGCGGATCTGCAGGACCAGATGAAGCGGGCGGTGGCGGCGGCCGCCACCGAGCAGATCCGCAGCGGCATGGTGGTGGGCCTGGGCTCAGGCTCCACGGCGGCCCTGATGATTCAGGCCCTCGGCGCCAAGCTCAAGAGCGGTGAGCTCACCGACATCGTGGGCGTCACCACCTCATTCCAGGGGGAGGTGCTGGCGGCGGAGCTGGGCATCCCCCTGCAGAGCCTCAACGCCGTGGATCGCATCGATCTGGCCATCGACGGCGCCGATGAGGTGGACCCCGCCTTCCAGCTGATCAAGGGCGGCGGCGCCTGCCACGTGCAGGAAAAGCTGGTGGCGGTGCGGGCCGAGCGCTTCGTGGTGGTGGTGGATTCCACCAAGCTGGTGGACACCCTCAACCTCGGGTTCCTGCTGCCGGTGGAGGTGCTGCCGGGGGCCTGGCGTCAGGTGCAGGACCAGCTGCGGGCCATGGGGGGGGATGCCCAGCTGCGCATGGCGGTGAAGAAGGCCGGCCCGGTGGTGACCGACCAGGGCAACCTTGTGCTGGATGTGACGTTCGCCGGCGGCATCACCGACCCGGTGACCCTCGAGAAGGAGATCAACAACCTGCCCGGAGTGCTCGAGAACGGCCTGTTCGTGAACATCACCGACCAGGTGCTGGTGGGGGAGATCACCGACGGTGTCGCCGGCGTGCGCGATCTGGTGAAGCGCTGAGGCGCCCCTAGCGCAGCCGCCGCCGCACCGACTCGGCGTGGCTGTGCAGCCCTTCGCTGTCCGCCAGGGTGGTCACAGCCTGGCCGGTGGCCTCCAGGGCCTGGCGGTTGAACTGGATCAGGCTGGTGTGGCGCAGGAAGGTTTCCACGCTCAGGGCTCCGGCAAAGCGGGCGGTGCCTGAGGTGGGCAGGGTGTGGTTGGGGCCCGCCAGGTAGTCGCCCACCGCCTCCGGGGTCCAGGCCCCCAGGAAGATGGCGCCGGCGTTCTGGATGGTGTCCGCCAGGGGCTCCGGCCGCTCCACCTGCAGCTCCAGGTGCTCCGGGGCAAAGCGGTCGCTGAGTTGGGCGGCGCTGAGCAGATCCGGGCACACCACGATCAGGCCCCAGTCGTTGAGGGCCTGGCGGGTGATCTCGGCCCGGGGGTGCCCCTCCAGCTGGGCGGCGATGGCCGCCGGCACCGCGTCCGCCAGCTCGGCGCTGGTGGTGAGCAGGATGGCCGCCGCCAGGGGGTCGTGCTCCGCCTGGGCCAGCAGGTCGGCCGCCACGTGGTCGGCCACGGCCGTGTGGTCGGCGATCACCAGCACCTCGCTGGGGCCCGCCAGGGAGTCGATCGCCACGCGGCCATAGACGGCCTTCTTGGCCAGGGTCACGTAGAGGTTGCCGGGGCCGCTGATCACGTCGACCCGCGGAATGCTTTCGGTGCCGTAGGCCAGGGCGGCGATGGCCTGGGCACCGCCCACCCGGTAGATCTCGGTGACCCCCGCCAGGTGGGCGGCCGCCAGCACCGTTTGGTTCACCCGGCCATCGCGGCCTGGGGGCGTGACCATCACCAGCCGCTGCACGCCGGCCACCGTGGCCGGCACCGCGTTCATCAGCACGGTGCTGGGGTAGCTGGCGCGCCCCCCCGGCACGTAGAGGCCGGCCCGCTCCACCGGTCGCCAGCGGCGCCCCAGCCGTTCACCGTGCACGCCGTTGATGGCCAGATCGGCGGGTTTCTGCCGCTGGTGAAAGTCAACGATCCGCCGGTGGGCCAGCTTCAGGGCCCCCTGCAGGTCGGCGGGGGTGGCCTCCCAGGCGGCCTCCAGCTGCTCCGCCGGCACCCGCAGCGGATCGGGCCGCACGCCATCGAAGCGCTCGGTCAGCTCCAGCAGGGCCGCGTCGCCGTCGCGCTGCACCTGGGCCAGGATCGCGTCCACCCGCCCGGCGGCCTCGCGGCTCTGGCCGCTTTCGGTGCGATGGGCGATGGCCTCCAGCCGGGCGCCCGCCTGCTCCAGGTCGGTCAACCGCTCCAGGGTCAGTTCGGGGCTGGGGGCAACGGTCACCGGGGCGCTGCAACGTGTTGAGCACGCTAAAGCTCCGTCCCTGGAAGGTCGGAGCCCCAAGGGGTAGAGTCGTCGTTTGCCGAGTCAGCGCCGTACCGCCTGTGGCCAATAACAAGTCGTCGAAGAAGCGCATCGAGATTGCCGAGCGCAACCGCCTGCAGAACCGCAGCTACAAGTCGGCCGTTCGCACCCTGATGAAGCGCTGCTTCACCGCTTGCGCCGCCTACGCCCAGGCCCCTGGCAGCGCCGCCAAGGATGCGGTGCAGACCAGCCTCAGCGCCGCCTTCAGCAAAATCGACAAGGCCGTCAAGGTGGGTGTGCTGCACCGCAACACCGGCGCCCATCAAAAGTCGCGCCTCAGCGCCGCCGTGAAGAGCGCCGTTGAGCCGGCCGCCAAGGCCTGAGCGCCCTAGGGTTCGGCCGTTGCGCTGAATCCACCCCCATGGCATCGGCCGTCGCCCTCGAGAGCCTCGAGGTGCCCCTGATCGACAGCCACTGTCACATCGTCTTTCGCAACTTTGACGATGACCTGGAGGAGGTGGCCCAACGCTGGCGGGATGCCGGTGTGGGTCGCCTCCTCCATGCCTGTGTGGAGCCCTCGGAGATCCCGGCGATCCGGGCCCTGGCCGATCGTTTCCCCGAGCTGCGTTATTCCGTTGGGGTTCATCCGCTCGACACGGAGCATTGGCACAACGACACGCCGGCGCTGCTGCGCCAGGCGGCCCTCGACGATCCGCGTGTGATTGCGGTGGGGGAGCTGGGGTTGGATCTGTTCCGCGACCAGAACCTCGAGCAGCAGCTGGCGATGCTGCGGCCCCAGTTGGATCTGGCGGTGGAGCTGGATCTGCCGGTGATCATCCACTGCCGCGATGCGGCCGAGCCGATGCTGGCGGAGTTGCGCGCGCGGGCGGAGCGCGGCGCCTGCCCCCGCGGCGTGATGCACTGCTGGAGCGGCACGCCCGCGGAGATGGAGGCCTTCCTGGCACTGGGGCTGTACATCAGCTTCAGCGGCAACGTCACCTTCCCCAAGGCGGAGGACACCCACGCCTGCGCCCAGCGGGTGCCCGCCGACCGTTTCCTGGTGGAAACCGATTGCCCCTTCCTGGCGCCCGTGCCGCGGCGGGGCAAGCGCAACGAGCCGGCCTACGTGGCCGCCGTGGCCCAGCGGGTTGCGGACTTGCGTCAGGAATCCCTGGCCGAAGTGGCCCGGCGGAGCACGGCCAACGCCTGCGCGCTGTTTGGGCCGCGACTTCACAGTGTATGATGATCTATTGGCCTGGCAACGAGTCTTGGTTTTTCCGTGCTTGTTGCAGCCCGAAAGCGCGCACCGGCTCCCTGGTGCGCCTGCCCATGTCCATGGTGCTGTGTCTTTCCGGTACGCGTGTTGGTTGTCTGCGGGGTTGAAGCGAGCTGAGTAGGCATGCCGGAGGGCCAGCCGTCCCCAGAGCGGGGTGGCTGGCCCTGTTGTCTGCGCTCGTTTCCCCAGATCACCCACGGCCCCAGGCCCTTCCTTCCCGTCCAACCCGTTCCTGCAGGTTCTCCGCATGAGCAGCGCGATTCAGGTCGCCAAGACCGCTACCTACCTCCCCGATTTGGTGGAGGTGCAGCGCGCGAGCTTCAAATGGTTTCTGGAGAAAGGCCTGATCGAGGAGCTCGAGAGCTTCTCGCCGATCACCGATTACACCGGCAAGCTTGAGCTCCACTTCATCGGCAGCGAGTACCGCCTGAAGCGCCCTCGCCACGATGTGGAAGAGGCAAAGCGCCGCGATGCGACCTTCGCCTCGCAGATGTACG
>RHBP01000010.1 GCA_010030955.1 Synechococcaceae bacterium WBB_10_009
AATCCCGAACGCGATCTGCAGTTTGTTGGCGTTGTTGATCACAACCGAGACGATTCAGCCATCAAGGCTGAGCAAGACGTGATCATCATTCAGCGCTACGACGCCAGCACCGACAGCTGGGTGGATGAAATCGTGCGCCATGCCAGTTGGCAGGCCCACAAAACAGCGCGGGCCAAATCCCTGCTCAATGGCCACGACTACCGGATTGTGTCGGGCTACAGCGGCGCGGTGCTCGAAACGATCCGGGCTTCGGAGCAACCAACCCGCTGAGGCGATGGCGCCCACCCGCCTCTACGGCCACCACCAACCGCTGCACCGCCAGGTGCTGGAGGCCTGCCAGGGCTGGACGGTGGCCGTCTGCAGCACCAACGCCCAGGTGAAGGTCATCGCCACCCTGCTGCTGGAGCAGGCCCTGGTGAGCCATTCGATCGCCGAACTGCTGGCCCAGCTGCCGGAGGGCACCCGCCAGCTGCTGTTGATCGCCGACGACACCCTGCCCGATGGCGGCGCCGATCAACTGCTGGAGCAGCTGCGCAGCCAGCCCGGGATCGAGCGGGTGCGGGGGCTGGTCTACCTGCCGCGGGCCGTGGCCACCACGCGGTTGCAGCAACTCTGGATGCAAGGGGCCGACGCCCTGCTCAGCCTGGAGAGCGGCGGCAGCGGCCTGGGGCTGCAGGCGGTGTTGGATCTGATGGCCGGCCGCCCGTGCATCGATCCGGTGTTTGACCGCCGCCTGCGCGGGGTGGAGCGGCACCCCGCTGGCGAGCGGGGCAGCCACCCGGATGCAGCGCTCACCCCCGCCGAGCGGGAGTTGCTGCTGGCCCTGGCCTGGGGCCGCAGCAGCGCCGAAATCGCGGCCCTGCGGCAGGTGCGCTGCGACACGGTGCGCCGCCAGCGCAGCCACCTCTACCGCAAGGCCGGCGTGGCCGACCAGCGGGGCCTGCTGGCCTGGGCCCTCGAGCAGGGGCTGCTGCGGCCACCCGATCTGATCGCCCCTCAGCGCTGAGGCGCCAGATCGCTGAGCCGCTGGGCCGCCAGCAGCGCCAGCAACGGCACCACCGCCCACTGCTGCGGCCGCTGCGGCAGCCATCGCCGCAGGCGCGCCCTGGGCCCCAGGGGCAAGGGCCGCGGCAAGTGGAGCCATTGGCCCACGAACGGCAACCACAGGTCGCCGATGCCGGGCTCATGCCACGGTTCAAAGGCGGTGATTTCCAGCAGCGCGCCGATGCAGGCCTGGCCGGGGCTGAGGGCGGTGAGGTAGCGCAGCTGGGGCAGCTGCGCCGGCTCCAGGGCCAGGGGCATCCAGAAGCCGCGGTCGGCGGCGTGGCGCATCGCCTGGCGGTGGTGGTGGGTGAGCAACACGGCAGGGGCCATGGGGGGAAGGGTCACTGCTGCGGTTGTGGCCCGCCCAGGCCCCCCGATCCCGCCCACCGGCGTGGCCCAGCCGCCCCCACCGCCGTGGGCAAGGGGTGGCCACGGCCGTGGCATCCAGCCGGCCACGCCCGTGGCCGGGCCCTTCCGCCGCAAGCGATCTCAGCGCTGACCAGGGCCGGCTGCGGCGGCCAATCTTCAGGCTCTCTTCCCCCTGACAGGGGCGCCAAGCCGCGGTTAGCACGGAGCTCGTTGCCACCGCCGCCATGCCCAAACCCCGTCCTCCCCGTCGCCCGGGCCGCCGCCCGATGACCGCCCAGCAACGGGCCTTCACCTGCCAGCATCTTGGGCTGGCTCACCAGCAGGCCCAGCGCTTTGCCCGCGCCTGGGCCATGCCGGTGGAGGAGCTGCTCAGCCCCGCCTACGAGGGCCTCTGCAAAGGGGCGATTGGCTTTGATCCCCGCCGCGGCCACCGCCCCTCCAGCTACCTGGTGGCCAAGGTGAAGGGGGAGCTGCTGCACCACCTGCGCGACACCGGCTTCCTGCTGCGCATCAGCCACAGCCTGCGGGAGCTGTGGATCCGCTCACGCCGCGGCCGGGCCCAGGGCCTCAGCGACCCGCAGATCGCCCAACAGCTGAAGGTGCCGCTGGCCACCTGGCTGGAGTGCCGCCACGCCTGCGGGCAGCGGCCGGCGCCCCTGCCGCCGAGCGCGCTCTAATGCCACCGCAGCATCGTGGCCAACAGGGCCGGACCACCGCGGCGCCACAGGGCCAGCAGGTGCAGGGGCACCGCCAGGGCGATCAACAGCCAGGCGAGCAGGTGAAGGCTGTAGGCCAGGTGGTGCAACTGGCCATCACGCAGCCAGTCTTCCTGCATCAGCTTGCCGCTACCCACCGCCAACACCAGGGCCAGCAGGGGCAGGGCGTTGGCGGCGCGGCGCAGCCGCCAGCGGCCGGCCGTGAGCGCATAGCCCACAAACAGCAGGGCCACCGGCCACAGGGCCACGCCGATGCTGCCGTGGATGTCGATCCAGTCGGCGGAGATGGGCTGCGGCAGCCGGCCCCAGCGGCCGTCGTAAAGGCTGTACACCACCCATCCGCTCAGCCAGGCCAGGGGCAACAGTGCGGCGGTGAGGCCATGCAACAGCCGCAGCAGGGCCGGCGGAGCAGCAACGGTCATCGGCCAACCCCAGGCAGAAGCTGCGTTGTAGCGCGGCCCGAGGGGCATCGACCCGTTCCAGAGCAGCCAGCAGCGGGGGGCAACACCGGCGCGAGCGGAGGCGGCCTGCATGGCCCCAGAGCGCATCTCGGAACCCTTGGGCAGTTGCGCACACAACATTGGATTGCTCACCAACCCTGCACCGCCTGTTGGCCTTTGAGCAGGGGCAATGGCTGGAGGAACTCGACCTGCTCCAGCTGGGCCAGGCCCTGCGGCAGCAGGCCCGCCAGGCCGGAGGCTATGGCGGCACCTCCTTCGACGTGATGATCACCATCGCCGACGTGCTCGAGGCTGAACACGGCTGGAGCCCCGAGCAATCGGAGGCCTGGCTTGAGCGAATGGGGGTGTGGGAGCAGCCCTGAGCGGCACCCCTCAGCAACACAAGCGCGCAGCGATACCGCTGCAAAACGGCTTTCGCTGCCTCAATCACCGGGCCTGTGTTAAAGTTGTAAAACTCCTTAACATTTGGGACCGGCTCGCATGTTCACCCTCGACAAAGCCTCCCAAATCTTTCCGGAAACCCGCTCCGCCGATGTGGTTCCGGCGATCACGGCTCGCTTCAAGTTGCTGAGCGCCGAAGATCAACTCGCCCTCATTTGGTACGCCTACCTCGAGATGGGGCGCACCATCACCATCGCCGCTCCGGCCGCCGCCCGGATGCAGTTCGCCGAAGGCGTCCTCAATGAAATCAAGGGGATGGACTTCACCCAACAGAGCCAGGTGATGTGCGACCTGGCCAACCGCGCCGACACCCCCATCGGCCGCTCGTACTCCAACTGGTCGGTGAACATCAAGCTGGGCTTCTGGTACCAGCTGGGGCAGTGGATGGCCGCCGGCCTGGTGGCCCCGATCCCGGAGGGGTATCAGCTCTCCGCCAACGCCTCCGCCGTGCTCCGCTCCGTGCAAGAGGTGGAGCAGGGCCAGCAGATCACGTTGCTGCGCAATTTTGTGGTGGACATGGGCTTCGATCCCGCCAAGGGCGAAGGCCAGCGGGTGATGGAGCCGGTGACCCCACCCACTCCGGAAGAGCAACGCAAAAAGGTCTTCATCGAGGGGGTAATCAACCCCACGGTGACCAGCTACATGGATCTGCTGAACGCCAACGACTTCGACAACCTGATCCAGCTGTTCCTGCCCGATGGGGCCCTGCAGCCGCCGTTCCAAAAGCCGATCGTGGGCACCGAAGCGATCCTGCGCTTCTTCCGTGAGGACTGCCAGAACCTGCGGCTGCTGCCCGAACGCGGCTACGCCGAGCCCACCGAGGGCGACTTCACGCAGATCAAGGTCACCGGCAAGGTGCAAACCCCCTGGTTTGGTGCCGGCATCGGCATGAACGTGGCCTGGCGCTTCCTGCTCAACCCCGAAGGCAAGATCTACTTCGTGGCCATCGACCTGCTTGCCTCCCCGGCCGAGCTGCTCAAATTCGCCCGTTGACCAACTCCCCAGGCCTAGGCCTGGCCTTGGCGCTGCTGTTGGGTTGGGGGGCTTCCACCGTCAGCTTGATGGCGGTTGATCTGTCCCCGTGGCCGTGGTGGGGGGTCGTTGTGGTGGTGCTGCTGCGCACACTGCTGCAAACCGGCCTGTTCATCGTCGGGCATGACGCCATGCACGGTGTTCTGCTCCCCCACCACCCCCGCACCAACCATGGGCTCGGGCTCGCCGCCCTTGGGTTGTATGCGGGCTTGGCCTACGGGAGCTGCCGCCGCAAGCACCAACGCCACCACCGCCACACCGCCACCAGCGCCGACCCCGATTTCCACCCCAACCCCGCCGCCGGGGCAGGCCGCTGGTACCTGCGCTTCATGGCGGGATACCTGAATCCGGGGCAAATGGCCCGCCTGCTCACCGCCTGGAGCCTGCTGGTGCTGCTGGCCTTGCCCTCCAACCCCAGCGCCTGGCTCAATCTGCTGCTGTTTTGCAGTGCGCCGCTGCTGTTGAGTTCACTGCAGCTGTTTGTGTTCGGCACCTATTTGCCGCACCGCAGCCAGCGTGCCCCCGGCGCCGCTGCCGCCACCCCCATCAGCCTGGATTGGCCGGCCTGGCTGTCGCTGCTGGCCTGCTACCACTTCGGCTACCACCGGGAGCATCACGACCGGCCAGACCTGGCCTGGTTTGCCTTGCCCGCCCTGCGGCATCAACGCCGAGCGCTCGCGCGAACCGAACAGCGCGAGTAGCGTCGAACACAACAGCCGGATGGCCATGGCGCAACAGGCGGTGGAAGGGTGGACGGCGACCGAACAAGCCATCGCGGAGCGCGCCTTTGAGCAGGCCCACGGCCGAGCGATCGATCAGCTGATCGTCACCCTGCGCACCCGGGCCAATGCGCTCAACTCCCCCGAATCGATCTGGCAATTCCACGATTTTCTGAGCATTGAGCGCCACACCATCGAGGGGCGCTTTGCGTTTCGCCTCGACGGAATCCTGTTTGTGTTCGCCAGCCTGGTGAAGGAGGGGCTGCTTCAGCTGGATGAACTGCGTGGGTTGGATGCCGAGAAACTGGCGAAGGTGGCGGCCATGGCCCGTTTCTGAGCTGCCTGGTCTGTAAATCTGTGGTGATGGTGCACGATTGGCGCCAACGCCCCGGAGCGAACAAAGATGGGCCTGGTTGCCAGGGGCTCCTGTCCGGCAACCCTGAGAGACCCGAGCCCCGCCATCGCGGGGCTTTTTTAGGGCCCTCGGTCAACAAGGGCAGCCCACCGCCCTCAGGCCAGTTCCACCTCCCCGTGGCGCTCCGCCAGCTGCGCGGCGGTGTGGCGCAGGTGCGCCAGCAGCGCTGCCAGCCGCGGATGGTTGGCGTAGTCGCGCCGCACGATCAGGCTGTCGCCGGAGACCAGGCCCAGCTCCAGGGGCAGCAACCGCCAGCTGCCGGGAAGCAAATGGCAGTTGAACAGGCTGGCGGGTGAGAGGGCCAAGGGGTCGCCCAGCGAAACCCGTGTCATCTCCAATGACACGCGGCTGCCGGGCTGGAGCGAACGGTTCCAGAGGTGGAGGGCTTCCAAGGCCGCCTGCGCCTTGGGGAAGGCTCCATCGTCGAGGGCCACGGTGGGGTAGGGATCGACATCCTGCAGGCGGATCGAGCTCCCCAACGCCAGCAGGGGATGGCCTTCGGGAGCCGCCAGGCCCAGGGGGTAGCGGATCAGGTGGAAACAGGTGAGATCGGGATCGTCGTCGTCCGGCAGATCCGGGTAGGTGGCGATCCAGGCATCGATCACGCCGCTGCGCAGGTGGCGCAGGGGGGTGCCCACCTCGAGGAAATCAAAGTTGCCGCGGATCCAATCGGCGGAGAGGCCCGGGCAGAACAGCGGGCCCGAATAAAACTGCGCCTCCAGCCGCAACGGCAACCCCTGCTCCCAGCGGAAGCGCTGATGCACCTGCCGCTCCAGGTTGAGCAGGGTGGGATCCCCCGCCAGCAACCACTCACCGTCGTGCTTGCGCAGCTGCACCCCAAAGGTGCGGGCCACATCGCTCACCTTGCGGCTCACGGAGGATTGGCTGGTGGCTAGCCGGGCCCCCGCCTCCTGCCCCGTGCGCAGCCACACCAGCAGATCAAAGCAGGAGAGGGCGTGGGTCGAGACGACCACTCCAAATCTTCAGCTTTACTTATTTTTCCACGAAACCATAAAGAATCCCCCCCCTTTTATTCAGTTTCTGCATCAAACTCTGACTGGGCCAGCGTGGCCTACCAATCCGACAGCCACGGCTGGGCGGCACGCCGCCGCTCATCACGCCGGGCCTGGGTGAGCCTGCGCTCGGGGCGCACCAGGGGCTGGCGGTGGGCTGGGGCATCGCGGCGGTTGAGCCGTTCAACGCCGCGCTGCGGGGCTCGCGAGAGGCAACCGGCCATCGACAGGCAAGCCATCAGCACAGCCACGGCCGCTGCGGTTGGGCGCAGGGCAGCTGGCATCAACGGCCGACGCCCGGGCGGCCAACACCGGCACCGGGCATCACCCCAGCCCCCGAGGCCGGCCCGCCCACACCGCCGGCCCCCACGCCCGGCGCCCCATAGCCCGCCCCGGGGAGCACACCGGCACCGGAGGCGGGGCCACCCACACCACCCGCGGCCGGTGCACCGGGGGCGCCAAAGCCCGCACCCGGCAGCACGCCGGCACCCGAGGCCGGACCACCGAGGCCACCGGGGTTGGGCCTCGCCTGCACGGCCGCGATCGAGCCGCCCAGCGCCAGGGCGAGCATCAGGGGCTGCACACGCTTGAGCACCATGGGCTTGAAGAAGAAGCTCCATACCTAGGCCCAATCGCGAGGGGCGACAAGCGCCCCAGGCCCAGGCCGGCTGTGCCCCTCAATGGCGATGGGGGTGCCGGTGGTGGGCGTCGCTCACATGGGGATGGGCATGCTCCAGCGGCTCATGGCGGTGGTCATGGGCGTGCCAGAAGGGCTGATCCTCCGGGGTGCCCTCCACATCCTCCGGCCGGTGGTGGTGCACGTGGTGCGGATCACTGCCCTGGGGGTCGTGGCGGTGGCGGTGGGCGTGCTGCTGCGGACCGTGGTGATGCCAATGGCTGTGCTGCTCCCGCAGCAACAGGGCCACACCCGCGGCCATCAACGCGGCCGCCGCCCACAGCCGCGGGCTGGCGGCATCACGCAGCACCAGCACCGCAAACAACGCACCCACAAACGGCGCCGTGGCGAACAGCACCGCTTCACGGGCGGCGCCGAGGTTCCGCAACGCCAACAGATCCAGCCAGATCGAGAGCCCATAGCCGAGGGCACCGATGGCCAGCAGCGCCAGGATCCCGGGGAGGGGTGGGAAGGGTTGGCCCAGCACCAGGGCCAGGGTCAACATCGGCAGCGATGCACCCACCGCCTTGAGGGAGGCGATCTGCAGGGGATCGCGCAGGCTCAACCGCTGGCTCAGGTTGTTGTCGATTCCCCAGGCCAGGGTGGCCACGGCCATCAGGGCACTGCCCAGGCCGCTGGCCCCCTGCAGCGATCCCTCGGAGAGCAGCACCGCGCCGGCGATGGTGCAGAGCGCGGCCAACAGTCCGCGGCGGCCCAGGTGCTCGCGCCCGAGCAGCACGGCAATCGCCAGCGTGAACACCGCCTCCAGATTCAGCAGCAACGAGCTCGACACGGCGGACAAGCGGGCCAGGGCGCCCACCAGCGCCAGTGGACCGATCACACCGCCCAGCAGGGTGAGCGTGGCCAGGGCCGGCCAATCGCGCCGCTCCACCGGTGCCTCATCCCGAATGCCCCGCAGCCCGCGCACGCTCCACAGGGCCAAGGTGGCGCCGCCATACAGCAGCCCCGCGATGCTCAGCGCCGACCCCTGCGCCGTGAAGGTGCTGATCAGCGGAGCGCTGCAGCCAAACAACACGGCCGCAGCCAACCCGGCCAGCTCGCCGCGCCGGTGCTCCTTCAGGGCCATGGCGGCGGGGCGGCTCAAGGTAGGGCACCGTCGCGATCGGAGCGGAACACCAACTGCAGCGGGGCGAGGCCTGACACCTCCACCAGGATCTGATCAAACACAGCCCGGGTCTGGGGCGCCCCTCTGCCCATGGGCTCCTGGCTCATCAAGGTGATCTCCAGCACGGGGCCGTGGGCCTTGGCTTGCACATCGGCAAACAACTGCATCCGCAGTTGCTCGAGGCCACCCCTCAGCAAGGCGCTGAGGTGGGCGGGGGTGCGGTGGTCGACATGGGCTTCGATGCGTTGCAGGAGTGGGGCAAGCGCATCCACCAGCTCCACAGGCGCCATGGGCGCCCGGGGCTGAAGCACCATCAGAAACCGCGCCATCGCCAGGGCCCTAGCTTGATCAAATCCTGGCAGCAGCTGGGAATCCAGCGGAAACCGGCCATGCCCAACCCCCTGGCGCTCAGCCTTGCCCTCGCCCTGGCCATGCCGGTGGCGGTGGTGCCGGCCGTGCCAGCCATGGCCGTGCCAGACATAGCCGTGCCAGCCGTGGCGGTGCAACCGGTGGCGGCGGTGGATCTGGAGCGCTTCGAGGGTTCCTGGTTTGAAATTGCGCGGATCCCCGCCTGGTTTCAGAACCGCTGCGCCCGTGACACCACCGCCCGCTACCAGCGCCGCAGCGACGGGCGGATCACGGTGATCAACCGCTGCCTCACCCGCGGGGGCAGGGTCGACGCAGCGGAGGGGCTAGCCCGGGTGCTCGATCCCGCCACCAACGCACGCTTGCAGGTGAGCTTCGTGAGCCTGTTGGGTTGGCGTCCGTTCTGGGGCGACTACTGGATCCTCGGCATCGACCCCGACTACCGCTGGTTGGCTGTAGGCGACCCACGCCGCCAATACGGCTGGATCCTCAGCCGCAGCAACGCCCTGGAGCCCAACCAACTGGAGGCCGCCTACCAGAGCCTGGAGCGCAATGGCTACGCCCGGGAGCGGTTTGTGCTCACACCCCAGGGCCCAGCCCCCTAGGGCACAGGCTCCAGCTGGATCGTGCTGTGGTCCACGCCCACCGCTGCGAGGGCCCGCTTGGCATGGTGGAGCAGCGCCATGTCATCCACCACACCAATGCGACGGGAGACATGGGCCGTCAACGCCACCTGGCTGGTGCTCAGCCCCCAGATGTGCAGGTGGTGGACATCCTCAACACCGGGGCACTGCAGCAGCACCTGCCGCACCTGCTCAGGATCGATGTGGGCCGGGATGGCATCCAGCAGCACGATCAGGGCATCGCGAATCAGCACGATGCCGGTGTAACCCACCGCCAGGCCAACCCCGATGGCCGTGAGCGGATCCAGCCAGTGCCAGCCGGTGAGGCCCACAAGCACAGCGCTGAGCAACACCGCCAACGACACCGCCGCATCGCCGAGCAGGTGCAACACGGCGGAGCGTCGGTTGAGGTCGTGGTGGTCGCCATGGCGAAACAACGCGGCCGACCCCAGGTTCACGGCAATCCCCAGGGCCGCCGCCCAGGCCACTGGCCCGCTCACCAGGGGAACAGGCGCACTCAGGCGCTGCAGGGCTTCCACCAGCACAACGGCCGCGGCCATCGCGATCAACACGCCGTTGATCAAGGCCGCCAGTTGGGTGCTGCGGCCAAAGCCGTAGGTGAAGCGCAGGTTCGGCAAGCGCGTGCTGAGCCGCTCAGCGCCCCAACCCAAGGCCAAGCCGAACACATCGCCCAGGTTGTGAACCGCATCCCCGATCAAGGCCAGGGAACCAAACGCGATGCCAACCACCAGCTGCGCCGCCGACAGCGCGCTGTTGAGCGCAATGCTGCCGCGATAGGCCCCGGAGAGTGTTGACGGGCGGCTGTGTTGGCGGTGGTGCGATCGGCCGTGATCCGCCATGGAGATGCCCCACCGTCTAACCAACGTCCCGCATTGTGGTGGCCGTGGGCGGCGGCGGCATCTGGGGATGGTTAAGCCCGAGCCCCAGCGGCTAAGCCAACGCCTGTTGCAACAGGGCGCTCAACTCCTCGAGCTCGTCGTGGTTGAGCATCCAGTCGCCGTCGGCGTCCTTGGTGACATGGGATGCCTCAAGCATCCAGCCATCCTCGAGCTGCTCCAACAGGAAATGCTGGCTGTCGAAACGGGCCATGGAGCGGGGAGTGTCGAATCCCCCCACCCCTAGCCACGGTTGGGCCTATTTGTTGGGTGCCGATTGGGAGAGCTTCTTGAGCTGGGCGCCGAGCTTGTCGATCTCGGTTTTGTCCTCACCCTTGAAGTCCTTGCCGCAGCTGTTGAGCACCACACCGGCGATGCCAATGGCGGCGCCGTTTTGCAGTTGCTGGGGATCCAGCTTGGTGGGCTTGCCCCCCTGGATGATCTCCGAGCCGTGCCCAAAGGTGATGGCCCCACCCACCATGGCCACCGCCGCCGGGTAGGCCTTCGCAAACGGCACCCCCTGGGCCACCAGGTTGCACACCACGTTGGCGCCCATCCCCTGATACAGATACAGCTGTTGATCGGTGGCGGGGGTCGCCGGCGGCTGCTGGGCCAGGGCGGCGGGCGCGGGCGCGAGCCCGATCAGCGCTGGCAGTGCCGCGAGGGCCCAACGGCGCCAAGCGGAGGAACGCGAGGGGAAGCAGCGCATTCGCAAGAGGCCCATCACGGGCGCATCACAGGTAGGGCGGAAGCTATCACCACTGCGCTGTCGCCCAGGCCACCGGAGCGGCCACGGCATCGCCAGCCGCGGTTCATGCACGCCAACCGCGGCTGGGGGCTCAGAAACGGGGGGCCACCCCAAGCGCCTGGGCGCCGTAGTGCTGGGTCATCTCCGCCTGCATGTGCCAGGCCTTGAGCAGCGACTTGGCCAGGGCCCGCAGCTCCTCGAGGTCGGTGCAGGCATCGATGGCCCGCGCCTGGGTTTCGTGCTCGAACTGGCGAGCCAAGGACAGATCAGGCATGGGCCCGAAACATTGTGAACAAACCTTAAGCACGCTCCGCGGGCGCCGTTGGCGGATGCCCGAACCGCCCCCTGGCCAAACTGGACCGCGGACCCAACCCTGGGCACCGGCCGCGCCGCGTTGCTAGCCATTGGGTCTCGCTTGAGACCCATGATCCAGCATCGCTACGAGGTGTTCTTCTCCTGCCCGCTGCCATCGGGGGGTCGCGACAGCGGCATCGATGAGGTGGTGGCCGCCAACCGCCATGAAGCCCTGGAGCTGGCGGCCCAGAGCCATCCCCACTGCAGCCTGGCGGCCTTCCACAGTGCGTTGATTCCCACATCCCGCCGCCGGGGGCTGCTGGCGGACTGGCTCCAAACCGTGTAAGCCAGGGCCATGCTCCACTTCTGGGCGCCCCATCTCGATCCGGCCCATCCGGATGGCTGCACGCAGCCGGAGCGCTATGCCATCCGGCTGCAGGAACGCGGCACCTACCTGGCGGTGGGCGCCAACGGCACCAGCCTGGTGGAGGTGGACAGCTGGCAGCAGGCGCACCTGTTCCATGCCCACGAGGCCGCCATCCGCGCCGCCCGCGAACTCAACAGCGAAGGCCGCGGGCCGGTGGATGTGGTGAAGGTGGAGCTGGAGCCAGGTCCAGGTTGAGGGCCAGCTGCTGATCGGCCTCACCCGCGGCGGTAGAGCCCGCGGCCCGGCCGCGGCGGGTCAACCCCGAGCGGCGGGAGCCATGGCGCCGCTGGATGGCATCGGCCACCTCGGCGAAGCCCTGCTCACGCCGCAGCCCCCAGAGCCGATCGCGGGCCAACGCCGCCGCCTCAGCCCAATCCACGATCGGCAGGGGGTAGTGCTGCCCCAGCACGCAGCCCACGCGCTGTTGCAGCTCCACCGGCATGGTCCACGGTTGGTGCAGGTACACCGCCGGCACCGCCGCCAGCTCCGGCAGCCAGCGGCGGATGAACACCCCCTGGGGGTCGTGGTCGAGCCCCTGCTTGAGCGGGTTGTAGATGCGGATCGTGTTGATGCCCGTGGTGCCGCTCTGCATCTGGCACTGGCTCCAGTGGATGCCGGGCTCGTAGTCCACAAACAGCCGTGCCAGCTCCAGGCCGCTGTCGCGCCAGGGCAGCCACAGCTGGTAGCTGGCCACTGACATCAACATCGCCCGCATGCGGAAGTTGAGCCAACCGCTGGCCCGCAACGAGCGCATGCAGGCATCCACGAACGGCAGGCCGGTGCACCCCGCCGCCCAGGCCGCCAGGCGTTCGCCATCGGCCTGCCGCAGCCCAGCGGTGCGCGGATGCAACTCCATCCACTCCAGATCGGGCTGGTCCTCCAGCTTCTGGATGAAGTGGCAGTGCCAGTGCAGGCGCTCCTCAAAACGCTGCAGCGCCAGCGGCCAGCGGCCCACCCCCGCTTGGCCCGCCAGTTCCTGCCGCCGGGCCCGGCTGGC
Source organism: Synechococcaceae bacterium WBB_10_009 (assembly GCA_010030955.1). Lineage (GTDB taxonomy): Bacteria > Cyanobacteriota > Cyanobacteriia > PCC-6307 > Cyanobiaceae > Vulcanococcus. The sequence continues at coordinate 12,364 of RHBP01000010.1, forward strand.
CTGCACCACCTCCCGCAGCGACACGGTGCCCCAGCTCAGATGCGCCGACAGCCGCGAGCAGCCCTGGGCCGCGGTGAGCGGGCTGGAGAGTTGGGCGTGGTAGCGGCGGCTGCGCTGGGCCAGGAAGCTGTTCAGCAGCGCCGTGCCCTGGCTGCGGCCGCCGCGCTGGCGCTGCGGGGGATCATCCGGCGCCAACCCCAGCTCAGCCGCCGTGGGCAGCGCACCGGGCTCCACCCCCGGCAGCGGCGGCAGCAGGGCCGGGGCCGGCTGCAGGGCCTCCGCCATGCGGGCCTCCCAGCGCTGGGCCCAACCGCGGCGGCTGGGCAACGGCCGCACCACCCCAAATTGCGGCAGCTGCCGCCAGGGGATGCCGTGCTCGCGGCACCAGCGGGCCACCGCCCGATCGCGGGCGTAGGTGAAGCCGTTGCCGGTTTCCTCATGGCTCCACAGGGCCGCGATGCCGAGGCGCCGGCGCGCCAGCTCCAGCACCTCCGGCACCGTCCCGGTGCGCACCACCAACGGCTGCCCCAGCTCCGCCAGGGCCCGGCGCAACTCCAGCAGCCCCTCGCGGGCGAAGGCCCACTGCCGCGCCGAGGCATCCGGCTGCTGCCACAGCTCCGGCTCCACCACATAGAGGGGCAGCACCGGCCCGCACTGGGCCGCCTCCAGCAGCGGGGCGTGGTCCACCACCCGCAGATCGCGCTTGAACCACACCACCTGCAGCGCTCCCAAGCTGGCGGCGGGCATCGGCAGGCGGGCTGCAGCGCCGCGACCCTAGGCAGACGATCTGGGAGAGTGCAGCGCCTTGAACATCGCCTGTGGACCCGGCTGATCCGGCCGCCGTGGCCCTAATGGCGCTGCTGCTGCTTGCGGCCTTGATGCTGAGCGCACGCAGTTAGGGTGCGCAATTCCGGTGCTGTTCTGACCCTCCGCAAGGCGCTGCACGGCCTGGGCCCCGTGTTCATCCTGGCCAGCCACCTGGGCTGCGGCCTGCTGCTGATCACCGGTCTGGGGGCCGGGGCGGCACTGTGGGCCGTTGCCCTCTACGGCCTGCGCATGCTGGCCACCACGGCCATCTACCACCGGCTGATGGCCCACCGCAGCTACCAGGCGCCGCGGCCCGTGTGGTGGCTGGGGGCGGTGGTGGCGGCCTCCGCCGGCCAGATGGGCCCCAGCTGGTGGGTGGCCCACCACCAGCAGCACCACCGCCATGTGGACACCGGCCACGACCCCCACAGCCCGCTGCTGAGCCCCAACGGCTGGCGCGGATTTTGGTATGCGCAGCTGGGCTGGTTGCTCAGCCCCGCCTTCCACCCCGACACCCTGCCGGCGGCGATCGAGGCCGACCCGGTGCTGCGGCTGATCGATCGGTTGCACGTGCTGCCGCCCCTCGCCCTCGCCTGGCTGTCGTGGCAGCTGGGGGGATGGGCCTGGCTGGGGGCCTTCTGCCTGAGCACCACGGTGCTGTTCCACGCGGTGGCCAGCGTGAACTCCGTGGCCCACCTGGCGGGCAGCCAACCCTTTGCCACCGGCGATGCCAGCCGCAACAACCCCTGGGTGGCGCTGTTCACCCTCGGCGAGGGCTGGCACAACCTGCACCACGCCTTCCAGGGCTCGGTGCGCCAGGGGCTCACCCTGCGCCAGGGGCGCGTGGTGGTGCTGCCCGATCCCACCTACCGCTTCATCTGCCTGCTGGAGCGGCTGGGTTGGGCCCGGCAGCTGCGCATTCCCTCGCAGCGGGCCCTGTTGGCCCGGGGGGCCTGAGGCCGCCGGCCTCTACGCTCAATTCGCGCCGACCCCCGGATCGACTCACCGCAATGCCCTGGGACATCCTTCTGCTGGCGGTGGTTCTCAGCGTTGATTCCTTTTCGGCGGCCTTCGCCATGGGCTTCCGCCGTTTTTCGGCGGCGCGGGCGTTGTCCTTCGCCCTCAGCTCGGCCTTTGCCGAAGGGGCCGCCACCGCCCTGGGGTTCCTGCTGGGGCGCATCGCCAAGGATCTGATCACCAGCTACGACCACTGGGTGGCGTTTGTGCTGCTGGTGGCGGTGGGGGCCCACATGTGCTGGGAGGCGTACCACCACAACCCCGACACCACCACCGAAGCCGACGACCCCCGCACCCACAGCGTGCTCAAGATCCTGCTGGTGTCCACCGTCACCAGCATCGATTCGCTGGGGGTGGGCATCACCCTCGGCCTGGCGGGCAAGCCGATCCTCAACTACACCCTGGCCATTGCCCTGGCGGCCTTCGCCGCCACCTACCTGGGGCTGGGGCTGGCCAAGCGCATGCCGGCGGTGTTTGGCAGCCGGCTTGAGATCATTGGCGGCGCCGTGCTGATCGTGCTCGGCTTCCAGATGCTGTCGATCTGAGCCCAAGGACGAGACGTGATCAGCCAGGACGATCTCGCCGCCCTCGACGGCCTGCAGTGGCTGGGATCCGGCCACGAGGCCAGTGCGGTGCTGGGCATCAGCCAGGCCACCGTGAGCCGCTCCAGCAACCGCGCCCTGCAGTTGTTCGGGCTGCAGCTGGAACGCGAGAACGGGGAATGGCAGCTGATCGGCGATGCCAGCTTCCTGCAGATGGAGCGCCGCGTGCACCAGGTGGCGCGCTGGATGGGCCACCGGCCGCTGCGGCTCGAGGCCACCTACTGGAGCGCCCCCACCCTCTGCGCCGGCTTGCCCCCCACCTGGCGGCTGGGCCGCTCCAACATCGTGGGGGTGGGCCGCAACCTGCAGTTGGTGCGCGAGCGCATCGTGGATGCCTGGATCGCCGGCCTGCCCGACCTGCCCAGCCCCGACGATCCGGATCTGGCGGCCATCACCCTCAGCCGCATGCCGGTGTTCTTCACCTGCGCGCCAGGGCACCCGCTGCTGCAGCTGGAGCGGATCAGCCTCGAGGATGTGGCCGCCTTTCCCTCCCTGGGGCTGCCCGGCGGCAGCTACCCGTTGGTGGAGGCGGCCCTGCGCCGCATTGGCCTCTGGAACGACGCCGTGCGCATGCAGCGCTACCGGCGGGAGCGCTGGGAAGGGCGGGTGGAAACCGATCTGGTGGTGGGCTATGGCACGCCCTTGAGCCTGCGGGTGAGCGGCAGCCAGCTCTGCCGCTTGCCGCTGTTGCTGCCAATCCAATCCGGTGATGCGGTGGTGGTGCACCGCGATGCCCTGGGCCACCCCATCCTGGAGGGGCTGCTGGCCCACCTGCGGGGCCAGCTGCAGCAGCTGGCCCGCGAGCACCCCGAGATCACACTGGAGCCATGGCCGCAGCCCTGCTGATCCTGCTGGTGATGGCGGCGGTGGTGGCTGGCCTCAACCCCAACCGCGCTGCCTTCAGCTGGTTCATGACCCTGCGCCGCCCCGCCTGGCTCAGCTTCGAGCGGTGGATCCCGCTGATCTGGATCACGATCTACGCCTGCTTCTACGCCTCGGCGCTGCTGGCCTGGCAGAGCGGCGGCAGCTTGGCGATCCAGGCGGGCTACCTGCTGCTGTTGGTGTTGGTGCAGAGCTACACCTGGCTGATCTGCCGCACGCGCCGGCTGGCCAACGGCACCCGCGTGGGCTTCGCCGGCTGGGCCTGGGGGGTGGCGTTGGCGCTGATCGTGCTGGAGAGCTCCCGCAGTGCGGCCCTGCTGCTGGTGCCCTACCTGCTCTGGAGCCCGGTGGGCACCCTGGTGACCTGGCAGATGCAACGGCTCAACCGCTGACACAATGCGGGCATTGCCCCCCGTGCTCCGATGCGCAAGCCGATCCGTTCCGCCCAGCTGCTGCTGGCGGGCCTGGCCGCCAGCACCGCCATCGCCCGACCCGCCGCCGCCGCGGGCGACACGCTGTGGACCCTGCAGGCCGGCGTGCGCCGCTGTGTGGAAACCAGCCAGGCCCAACCCTGCCGCCAAGCGGAGGCCAACGTGAAGGCACTGACCCGCAACCCCGCCTACGCCAAGGCCTCCCACCTGTGCCAGGAGGAGATCGGCGAGCTGTCGCAGGTGATCGCCCTGCTGCCCCTGCGGGATGCGGTGCCCAACGAGGTGATGGCCTCGGTGGCCGATGTGCAGCAGGCCTGCCTGCCCTACGGGTTCTGAGCGGCGGGCTGTGGTGGGCGTGGATCCGCCTGCTGCGCCGCTAGGCCCGGAACACCCCCACGATCGCCATCACCAGCAGCACCACGCTGCTCAGGAAGCTGATGCCGAAGCCGGGGCCCCGTTTGCCGGGGGCGATGCGGTAGCCCACGCCGTAGGCCACGCGGCCGCCCACCCAGATGAACCCCAACAACGACGCCCACTGGGGCGAGCCCAGCAGCGCCGCCAGCCAAAAGGTGGGCAGGAAAAACACCAGCTGCTCCAGGGTGTTCTGCTGCACCCGCAGGGCGCACTCGAACGGCTCCGGGCCGCTGGTGGCCGGCGCCATCACCTTGTGCTTCACGCGGGCCTGACCCACCGCCATGGCCGTGCCCTGGTAGGTGATCAGGGCCGCCAGGGTCACCACGGCGGGGAGGGCGGGGATGGACATCGGCAGCGCTGGAGGGGGGCTTGAAGCGGGGCCCAACATAGGGGTGCCGCACCGCCGCCCCATGACCCTCGGACGCTTCATTGCCCTGTTTCTGGTGGGCCTGGTGGTGGCCATCGGCTTCCAGCTCACCTGGCTGTTCTGGCTGCTGGGGGTTGCCCTGCTGCTGGTGGTGCTCAAACTCACGGTGTTGCGCTGATCCCCCATGCCCGAGCATCCCGGCCCACCGCTCACCGCCCGGGAGATGGTGCGGGCCCACGCCTACCCCGTGCTCGCCGCCGTGGGCACCACGGCGCTGGTGGTGATCGCCATCTGCCTGATCCCCATCGCCCGCCACGCCCAGCACATGAACCAGTGCGTGTCGAGGCAACTGCCCACCTGGTGCATTGACGTGCGCTGACGGCTACGGTTCGGCCACTTCGGGATGGCGGCACCGATGCCGGATCGCGTTCAGTCCCTGCGGCAGCGATGGCTGTTGAGCGCCGCCGGGGGTGCCCTGCTGGCGCTGGCGAGCCCGGCCCTGGCCAGCACCCCCCCGGCCACCACGGCGGTGCCGGCCGGCAGCTGCCTGCGGCTCAACCACACCGCCCAGGCCCTCACCGAGTTCAACAACCTCGGCCCGCAGGCCAGCGCCGCCGACGCCCGCGCCAGCTTCCAGCTGCTCCAGGCCAGTGAGCAGGGGCTGCAGCGGGATCCGGCCCTGGCGGCCCTGCCGGCGATGGCGGCGGTGCAGCGCAGCTGGCGGGCCCTGGATCAGGCCTTCGGCCAGCTGCCCGCCGGCACCGGCGTGGGCGCCATGCAACAGCAGCTGCAGAGCGCCAAACACGAGCACCGCATCGCCCTCAACGGCCTGATCGTTTCCATCACGTGCCAGCCATGACCATGTCGCACCGCCGTTTGTTGGCCCCCCTCGGGTGCTCAATGCTGCTGAGCGGGCTGGCCGCCTGGGCCCCCACCCCCGCCCAGGCCTATTGGCATGGCTACCGCTGCTGGGGCGGCTGCTGGGCCCGGCCCGTGGTGATCGATCCCACCGTGGTGGCGCCCGTGGTGGTGGCACCGCCCGCGGTGGTCACCCCCGCTGTGGTGGCCCCCGCGGTGGTGGCCCCCGTGGCCGCACGGCTCTGCACCAAGGGCAGCGGCAACGTGTCGTTGCGCACTGGCCCCAACCAAAACTTTGCCGTGGTGGCCACCCTCAGCCCCGGGGTGCCGCTCACGGTGCAGCGCAACCAGGTGAACCAGCTCGGACAGGACTGGAGCCTGGTGAACGCGGGCGGCTTCGAGGGCTTCATCCCCAGCGGCCACGTCTGCTACGGCAGCTGAGGCCCTCAGCCGCGGGCGCGGATCCAATCCACCAACAACTGCTGCTGGTCGACCCCATCGAGCTGCCGCTCCGGGATCGCCGCCACCCGCCGCACCCCGGGGGTGCGGGTCTGCACGATCCGCTTGGCGTGCTCCTCGTCCATGGCCCGCACGGGTTCGATGCTGCAGCCCACGGCATCGCAGAAGAACACGGCGTAGGCGGTCATGGCCAGGGGCCCATCTGCCTGTGGTCTAGCCATGGGTGTCGCCGCCCCGCCACAGCTAGGCGAGCGGGCGGCCCTTCCAGGTCCAGCCGCGGCCGCTCAGGGTGCGCCACACGGAGGTGGGGCCGATGGCGGCCACCACCAGGCCGCCCGCCCCCATCAGCCACCAAAGGGTGAGTGGCACTTGAAACTGCGAGCGGGTCCAGAGCCGCAGCATCAGCTGCAGGGCGATGCCCGCCACGGCCAGGGCCAGGGCCAGCAGCCAGGGCAACCGCTCGGCCGGCAGCAGCGCCGCGGCGATGGCCGCCGCCGGCGCCAGCAACCACGGCCCGCTGAACATCAAGAGCACCACCGCCGCCGCCCCCAGGGCCTTGGCCACGCTGCCGTCGAGGCCGAGGAGCCAATTCTTGGTCCACCCCTCCCAGAGGGAGGCGAAGTCGCCATACATGCGCAGCTCCAGCGCATCGAGCCCCAGCCGGTAGCGCAGGCCATAGCCGGCGGCCTTGATCCGCCGTGCCAGGGCCAAATCCTCCACCACCTCCGCCGCCAGGGCGCGGTGGCCGCCGATGGCCCCGTAGGCCTCGCGGCGAAACAGCATGAACGGGCCGGCGGCGAAGGCCACCGCACTGGCGGGGTCGTTGGCGGCCTCAATCGGAAAGCCCAGCCCCAGCAGGCTGGCCATGATCGGCTGCACCATCCACTCCGCCAGGCAATCGCAACGGAGCCGCGGCGCCAGGCTGAACAGGTCGGCCCCCTCGGCGATGGCCTGGCCCAGGGCGCGCCGCAGGGTGGCCGGCCGCAGGCGCACATCGGCATCCACAAACAGCACCCAGGGGGTATTCACCTGCTCCATCGCCCGGGTGCAGGCCCAGTTTTTGCCCACCCAGCGCTCCCCGGCGGGCCTGGGGCCCGCCTCCAGCAGCGCAAAGCGCTGGCCCGCCTCGCCGCAGGCCGCCGCCGCCGCCCGTGCCAGGGCGGCCGTGGCATCGGTGGAGCCGTCGTTCACCACCAGCACCCGCCAGTCGGTGCAGGGGGCCTCGCTGCCCAGCAGGCTGGTGAGGCAAGGGCCAATGTTGGCGGCCTCGTTGTAGGCGGGCAGCACCACCGTGAGCGCCGTGTCGGGCAGGGGCGGCACCACAGCGCCCGGCTCGGGAGCCGGCGCCAGCCGCGGCGCCCGGGAGAACACCTGGATCAACGAAACCAGCAGGATGGTGAGCCCCAACGCCGCCGCCGCCGCCAGGGCGGCGGTGCCCCAGGCCCAAAGGGGGATGGCGGTGCCCAGGGTGCAGCTCCAGATCAGGGCCCCAGCATCCCTGAGCCTGGACAGCGGCGCGACAATGAACGCTGCAGCCCAGGCGCCGGTGCCCCCCGCAGACCCCCCAGAAGCGGAATCAACCACCACCACAACGCCACCGCTGGAGCTCCAGCTCACCCAGGACGCCCCGGGCCCCCTGCAGGCGCCGGAGGCCAAGCCGGATGGCGGCGGCGGCGTCCAACCGGAGGGCCTGCGCACCCTGCTCCAGCAGCTGGGGGTGTTCCAATCGCAATCGCTCGAGCAACTGCTGCCCGCCCTGCAGATCCTGGGGTTGGCGGTGGTGGCGGGAGTGGGCCTCAAGCTCACCGGCGCCGTGCTGGGGGCCATCAATGAGCTGCCGCTGCTCGGACAACTGCTGCAGCTGGTGGGGCTGGTGACGGCCATTCAGTTTGTGGCCCGCAATGCCCTGCAGCAGCAGAAACGGGCGGCCCTGCTGGCCCGCATCGAGCAGATCAAAACCAACCTGCTCGGCTGAAGCGCCGCGGCCTGTGGCCAGGCCGCATAGCCTCCTGCCACGCCCAGCCACCGGCCATGCCCAACAGCGACCCCGCCTTTCAGTACGAACCGTTGGAGCGCTTCGGGGAAGGGCTCACCACCCGCCGCCCCTGGAACACCGCCGCCCTGCGCGGCGTGGAGCAACTCAACGGCCGTGTGGCCATGCTCGGCTTCGCCGCTGCCCTGGTGGGGGAGCTGATCAGCGGCCATGGCCCGGCGGGTCAGGTGCTAGCGGTGGTGCGTTGGTACCTGAGCTGAGCATCCCCACCATGGACCGTCGCCTCACCCCCTTCAGCACCCCCCTTGCCACCGCCCTCGGCCTGCTGGGCGCCGGCCTCGCCGCGGCCGCCCCGGCCCAGGCGATCAACCTCGACCAGGCCTGCGCCCGCTTCGCCAGCAAGCTGAACGCCGCCGTGCAATCCGGCGACACCGCCAAGGCCCAGAAGGTGTACCAGGTGGGCAGCCAGCGCATCGCCGGCCGCTTTAACGGCGCCACCTGCCCCAACGTGCAGCCGCCGGCCCCGACCCCCGCCAACTGACCCCCGCACCCCCATGCGCAGCCTCAGCTGGCAGGAGTTCGACCGGGCGGTGGAGCAGCTCGCCGCCCAGGCCCGCCAGCTGCCGGATCCCTGCGGCATTCACGGCATTCCCCGGGGTGGCCTGGTGCTGGCCGTGGCCCTGAGCCACCGGCTGGAGCTGCCGCTGCTGGAGCAGCCGGGCCCCGGTTGCCTGGTGGTGGATGACGTCTACGAAACGGGGCAGACGTTGGCCCCCTATCGGCAACTGCCCGGTTGCCATGTGCTGGTGTGGGTGAGCAAGGTGCCGCCCCAGTGGTGGCATGCGGCGGAGGTCACCAACTCCGACGACTGGCTGCTGTTCCCGTGGGAACACGCGGAGGCGGCCCAGCGCGATGAAGCGCGCTACCGCCAGTCGCGCCCATGAGCCGGCCCCGCCTCTACCTGGCCTCCCCCTACGGCTTCTCGCCCCATTGGCGGCGGCGGCTGCTTCCCGATTTCATCGCCGCCCTGGAGGCCCTGGGGCTGGAGGTGTGGGAACCGTTCAGCCGCAACGGCCAGGTGGATCTGGCCCAACCCGGATGGGCCTGGCGGGTGGCCCAGGCCGACCTGCAGGACGTGCGCGACGCCGACGGACTGCTGGCGGTTGTGAACGGCACACCCCCCGACGAGGGGGTGATGCTGGAGCTGGGGGCGGCGATTGCGTTGGGGAAGCCGGTGTTTCTCTACCGCGACGACTTCCGCCGCTGCAGCGACTCGGAGGACTACCCGCTCAACCTGATGGTGTTCAGCGGCCTGCCGCAGGAGGGTTGGCAACGCTGGCTCTATGGCTCCCTGGAGGAGCTATCGGACCCCAGCAAAGCGCTGGTGCACTGGGTGCGGCACCACAACGCCTGACTCGGTTGGCCCCAGGGCGGGCTTCAGGCTTCGGCGTCCTCGTCGTCCCATTCAGCCGCCAGGGCATCCAGCGCGTCAAAGCGGCCCTGCTGAATCAGCAGGGCACTCTGCTGGGCCAGCCAGCGGCGCTGCTCAGGGGCCAAGCTGGCGGCGAAGGATCGCTCGGCGCTGCGCCCCGTGGCGCGCTGGGGGAAATCCACCAGATCTGGTGCAAAGCCAGACCGTAAACACCGCCCCTGGAGTGACAACCGCCAGCCGCGGGGATCACAGGAAGTCTTCAGGGTTGGGTGCGTGGATCGATGGATGGCGGCCCCTGGCGGGCCCCTCAGCCGTTGAGATCGTTCGGACGGCGCAGCACGAACACCACCCCTGCGGTGAGCAACACACCGATCACCACCATGGCGGTAATGGCAGCGCTGTAGTCGGTTTCCATCGCCCTGGTGCACAGATCCCCTGCACCGTAGGCCGGCCGCTTCGTGAAGTTCTGGCCGGATCGGGCGGGGCCAGCCGGCGGAGGGATCAGGCTGATGGCATGGGTCTCAGCCACTGCCCCCTGTGCATCGCCCTGGCGGTGCTGTCAGTCCTGCGGGCGGGGGCGCACCTCACCCTGCTGGGCCTCAGCCTGCTGCCGGGCCCGGGCCCGCAGGGCCGCCCGATCATCGGGGGTGGCCAGCAGGGCCTCAAGCCGCTGCAGCTGGGCCTCCCGCTTGGCCCGCTCCGTGGCCAGCCTCCACATCAACGACATCAGCCCAGCACCTGTTGAGCGGACCCTAAAGAGCAGCCCAGCGGCCGGCCACCGGCGGTGGGATCCGGTGTGCAGAAGCGCACACGGCCGTGGCCTTGGCTTGTGCGGCGGGCCGCGCTGCACACAATGCGGACTGTGCCCTCACCCCCAGCCGTTGTGGCCACCACGCAAGCGACGCCGCGCCGGCGCAGGGGATACTCGATTCGCTTCCGCACCGAGCGGCACACGCTCACCGAGTGCTGCCTCTACGCCCACAGCCATGAGGAGGCGCGCCATCTGGCCATGGAGCTGCACCCGCACCTGCGCCGGCACCCGCGGCGGCTCCGGCTCGTCCCGCCCCGGTCAATGGCAACGGATCCGGGGAAGCGCTGATTCTTCCGCACGGGGATCTGACGGTCAGCGAGGCCAC
>RHBP01000091.1 GCA_010030955.1 Synechococcaceae bacterium WBB_10_009
GAGGCGGGACTGGCGGCGGGCATCCGGCCGGGACGGGTGGAATCCAGCAACCGTAGGTATGGTCCGGTCCAAGACGCAGCGTCGCCGCCCCCATGCACCCAATCGTTGTGCTCACCGTGCTGGCGGCGGTGATCCTGGTGGGTTCGGCGATCGCCACGGGGGTGGAGGCGGCGATCCTCACGGTGAGCCCGATTCAGGTGCACACCCTCACCCAGCAGCGGGTGCCGGGATCACGGGCGCTGGAGCGCATCAAGGCGCGGCCGGGTCGGGCCCTGGCGCTGCTGGTGGTGGCCAACAACCTGTGCAACATCTCCGGCTCGATGGCCCTGGGCAGCCACGCCGATGGGGTGTTCCACCACGGCTACGGCGGCGCCGCCGGGCTGGTGGCCTTCAACGTGGTGTTCACCCTGCTGGTGATCCTGTTCGCCGAGATTTTGCCCAAGGCGATCGGCAACACCTTCGCCATGCCCATCAGCCTGGTGAGCGCGCGGGTGCTGCTGCTGGCGGAGCGGCTCAGCCTGCCGCTGCTGCTGCTGCTGGAGAAGCTGATGCCGGCGATCACCGCCGAAGCCGAACTCACCACCAACGAGCGGGAAATCCACCTGATGGCCCGGCTGGGCTCGCAGCAGGGGCAGATCGAAGCGGATGAGGCGGCCATGATCGGCAAGGTGTTCGCCCTCAACGACCTCACCGCCCGCGACCTGATGACCTCCCGCGTCGCCACCCCCTCCCTGGCGGGCGGCGCCAGCCTGGAGAGCGTGCGGCAGGAGATCCTGGAGGCCCCCGAGGACGCCTGGTGGGTGGTGCTGGGGCAGGAGGTGGATGAGGTGCTGGGGGTGCAGAGCCGCGAGGAGGCGCTCGAGGAACTGCTGCGGGGCCACGGCCACAAGCTGGTGAGCGAACTGTGTGATCCGCCCCAATACGTGCCCGAAATGATCCGCGCCGATCGCCTGCTCACCACCTTCCGCCGCGGCGACCGCAGCTCCGTGCGGGTGGTGGTGGATGAATTCGGCGCCTTCGTGGGGCTGGTGAGCGCCGCCGACATCCTGGGGGTGCTGGCGGGCTGGAAGCGGCTGCCCAACGGCAATGGCGAGGCTTAAGCGCGTCGGCGCTGACGCCGCTTGAGCATCCACCAGTAGCCGCCCCCCAGCAGCAGGGCACTGATCACCCCCACCAGGGTGGAGCCCAGCATCAGGCGGCCGGTGAAGGCGAGGCCCAGGTCCCACAGGCCCTGCTCCTGCACCTGCTGCAGGGAGGGGAACCCCGGGCCGGGGCCCATCAGCCAGCTGCCCACCTGGTAGTTGAACCAGTAGAGGGGCAGCGAGGTGAGCGGATTGCTGATCCAGGTGCCGGCGGCCGCCAGCAGGTGGTTGCCGCGCACCAGGCTGGCCAGCCCCACCCCCAGCACGATCTGCAGGCCGAAGAAGGGGTAGCAGCCGGTGAACACCCCCGCCGCCAGACCCCGGGCCCGCTGGCCGTGGCTGCCCTCGTGGTGCCACAGCCACAGCAGCCGCTGGCGCAGGAAGCGCCACCAGGTTTGGGTGCGGCGGGGTCGACGCCCCATGGCGAACTCAGAGGCCGAAGTAGCGGCAGATTAGGAACGGCACCACCAGGGCCAGACCAACGGTCAGCGGGGCGCCGTAGCGGGCCATGTCGAGAAAGCGGTAGCGACCTGGGCCGTAGACCATCAGATTGGTTTGGTAGCCGATGGGCGTGAGAAAGCTCTGGCTGGCGGCGATGGTGATCGCAAAGATGAAGGCCATGGGCGGCAGGTTGAGCCCCTGGGCGATGGCCGTTGCGATCGGCATCAGTAGCACCACCGTGGTGCCATTGCTGAGGGCTTCGGTGAACAGCTGCGCCATCACGAACACCACCAGCAACACGCCATAGGCGGGCCAACCCTTCAGGCTGTGGAGCAGATCGGTGGCCAGGGCCTGGGCCAGTCCGGTTTTCTGCATCGCTGCGCTGAAGCAGGAGAGCGAACCGAGCAGCAGGATCACGTCCCAACGGATCGAACGCTGCAGTTCGCCGGGGCGCAGACAACCGGTGGCCACCATGATCACCACGGCCAGCAGCACGGCAGCCATCAGGTGAGCAGCTTGAACAGCGGCAGGATGATCACCAGAGCTGCCACCAGCACCGCCACCCCTTTGCGGCTCGTCGTGGGCATGTCTTTCTCGAGCTCGTCGAGCAGCACAAGGTCGTTGCTGGCCTGCAGGCCGCGGATGGCATCCAGCGGCGCCTGCAGCAGCAGCACATCGCCGGCCTGCAGCACCACCCGCCCCAACAGCTCGCGCAGCACCTGGTTGCCACGCCGCACCGCCAACAGCGTGGCGTTGTAGCGCTGGCGGAAGCGCAGATCCCGGACGCTGGTGCCGGTGATGGTGGAGCCATTGGGCAACAACACCTCCACCACCCGCATGGGGGCATTGACGCCGCCGCTGAGCTCCCTCAGATCCTTGTCCTCATCGCCAATGGCGGCGAGGGTTACGGTGTGTTCCTGCTGAAGGCGCAGCAGGTTTTCGCGGTTGCAACGCAGCAGCAGCCGATCCCCCGCCTGCAAGGTCACATCAGCGAGGGGGGCGCTGAAGGTCTGTTCACCGCGATGCAACTCCAGGGCGTCGATGTCGAAGCGGCGCTGCAGGCGGCTGCGATGCAGCGATTGGCCCACCAGTTCGGACCCATCCGGGATCAACACATCGGTGAGGTAGCCCTCGCGAGCCAGGGAGCCCAGCAGATCGCCGTTGTCGAGGCCACGGTCGGGCAGCAGACGATCAGAAGCCCAAAGCATGTAGAGGCTGCCCAGCAGCCAAACCGGCACGCCGATGGCCGTAAAACTGAACAGCTCCAGAGGCCCGAAGCCGAGCTGGCGGCTCACATCGCTGGCCAGCAGATTGGTGGAGGTGCCCAGCAGCGAGATGGTGCCTCCGAGCACCGTGGCGAAGGAGAGCGGCAGCAACACCTTCGAGGGCGATACACCGCGGCGGTGGCACCAGCCCTCCACAACGGGCAACAGGGTGGCCACGATCGGGGTGTTGGGGATGAAACCGGAGATAGGGGCTACCACCCCCACCATCAGGGTGATCATGCGCTGGGGAGTGCGCACCGCGTCACTGGCGATCAACGCCCGCAACCGATCGAGCCCACCACTGCGGAACAGTCCGGCAGACAGGGCAAACAGGCCCATCAAGGTAATCAGGGCCGGGCTGCCGAACCCCTGCACTGCCTCATCGGGCTTCAGCACCTTGAACGCCACCAGCAGCGCGGCCGCCAGCAACCCGGTGACCTCCGGCGCCAGCCAGCCCGTCACGAACAGCACGATCGAGAGGCCAAAGATCACCAAGGTGATCAGGCCCTGGGGCTGCGCAGCGGCGGCAAGAAAGGCCTCCATGGCCAAGGGGCACGTGGGGCACAAATAATACACCGGTGACCTGATCGGATTTACGGAAATCTCCGGTGGCCACCCCCGGACATTGAGCCAGCGGGGGATTCAGAGCCGGGATCCTGCGCTCAACACAATTCCCCACCGGCTTGCCGTGGATTGGCTGGCACACTGGGGGCACCCGCCCCTAACCCTTGGCTTTCGCCGCCAAAACCACCTACGGGCTGCTGGCCCTGATGGAGCTGGCGGGGGTGCAGGCCAGCGGCGAACGGTTGCAGGTGGCGGAGATCGCTGCCCGCCAGGGGATCCCGGAGCGCTACCTCGAGCAGATGATGGCCAGCCTGCGCCGGGCGGGTCTGCTGCGCAGCAGCCGCGGCCCCCGGGGCGGCTACCAGCTGGCGCGGCCGGCGGCCACCATCACCCTGGCGGAGGTGCTCGACTGCCTGGAGGGCGACACCGCCCCCGCCACCATCACCGAGGGGGGCAGCAGTGCCGAGCGGCAGGTGTTGCAGGAGCTGGCCGCCAGCCTGCGCCAGCAACGGCTGGCGCGGTTGCAGCACACCTCCCTGGCGCACCTGCTGGAGCAGCGCGATGCCCTGCAGCAGGCCCAGGCGATGTATTTCATCTGAGGGCCGCAGCCACTGGATGCCCCCAACGAGCAGGCAAGCTCAAGGGAACGCCGGCCGCCCATGTCCACCCTGCTGCGCCTCGGGCGCTATGTGCGTTTTCCGCTGATCTGCTGCGCCTTCGGCCTGGCGGCGGTGTTCGCCAGCCACGGCGGCCTCAGCCCGGCGGGGCTCCAGGCCACCTGGATCACCCTGGTGCTGCTCGCCCTGGAGATCAGCCTCTCCTTCGACAACGCCGTGGTGAACGCCCGCGTGCTGGAACAGCTCACCCCCGGCCAACAGCACTTCTTCCTGAGCTGGGGCCTGGTGATTCCGGTGTTTGGCGTGCGCTTCCTGGGGCCGCTGCTGCTGGTGAGCCTGGCGGGGGGCATCGGTGTCGGGGAAGCCCTCGATGCGGCCCTGCACCACCCTGAGCACTACCACGAGCTGCTGGAGCTCGCCGAGCCGCGGATCCTGGCCTTCGGCGGCATGTTCCTGCTGATGGTGTTCCTGCGCTATTTCCTCGATGAGGCCAAAACCCAGCACTGGGTGGTGGTGCTGGAGCAGCGGCTCAGCCGTGCCGGCCGCGTGCCCTCCCTCGAGGTGGCCCTGGCGCTGCTGATCCTGATGCTGGTGGCCTGGGCCCTGCCGGTGGCCCTGCGCAGCGACGTGCTGTTCGCCGGCCTGATCGGCCTGGTGCTGCAGATCCTCAGCACCTCCCTGGCGGATTACTTCGGCGGCGAGGAGGCGGCGGTGGGGCGCCTGGCGGCCCAGAGCGGCTTCGCCTCGCTGGTGTATTTGGAGCTGCTGGATGCCTCCTTCAGCCTCGATGGCACCATCGGCGCCTTCGCCATCACCACCGACCTGGGGCTGATCCTCACGGGCCTCGGCCTGGGGGCCCTGTTCATCCGCTCGCTCACGGTGATGCTCAGCCGCGAGAAAGCCCTCGACCAGCTGATCTACCTGGAGCACGGCGCCCACTACGCCATCGGCGCCCTGGGGTTGTTGATGCTCACTGGCGTGGTGATCGGCCGTTGGGGCTGGCATGTGCCCGAATGGCTCAGCGGCCTGATCGGCGTGGTGCTGCTGCTGCTGGCGCTGGGGGATTCCCTACGCCATCAGCGCCATGCGGTGTAGACCCTCGATGCCCTGCCAGCCCAAGTAGGCCCCCAGCACCAGGGCGAACACCCCCACCAGCCATTCAGCCCGGTGCACCAGCCAGTCGTTGAGGGCGGTGAGGGGCGCCCGCAGCCGCTCACCGGTGCACAGCCAGAGCAGCGGCGGCAGCAGCAGCAGTGAGGTGGTGATGGCCACGAACACCAGGCCCACCTCCACATCGCCCCGCAGGCTGGTGTGGTTGGTGAGCAACATGCCGCCCTCCTTCACATAGAACACCAGGTTTTCGGGGCTCACCAGGGCGCAGCCGGCGCCCAGACCCAACAGCGGCAGCGGCTCCAGCTCCGGCAGCCGGCCCATCAGCTGCAGGGCCCAGTTCTCCTCACCGATGGCCACCGCCGGGGTGAGTTGGAACAGCCCCAGGCCCACCAGGGCGCCCGCACCGATCAGATCGATCAGGATCTGGCCGCGGCTGCCCAGGTGCATGGCCCAGCTGAGCCGGCCCCCCACCGCCACCACCAACCCCAGGGCGCTGCCGTTGGCCAGCATCCAGCCGGTGAGGAAGGTGAGGCAGCGGCGCAGGGGCTGGGCCCCCAGCAGCAGCAACGCCACCAGGGCGATGTTGATCGGGCTAAACGAAATGCCCAGGCCGAAGGCGATGGTCTGGGTGAGCCAGTGGAAGGGAAGCATCAAGTGGGCTGGGCGATCCGCACGCCCGGTCATCTTCAGAGATAAAAGCCCACGGTTGTGACCACCCGCGTGCCCTGGGCCCGCAGGGCGCTGCGCAGGGCGATGGTGCTCTGGTTGTGAAGCAGGTTTTCCCAGCGGTGGCGAGTCACAAACACCGGCAACACCACCGTGCAGAAGCGATCACGGCTGGTTCGGTGCTCCGCCTCAAACCCCTGCACAAACCGCAGCACCGGATCGATCAAGGAGCGATAGGGCGACTCGAGCACCACCAGCGGGATCTCCGGCAATTGCCGCTGCCACTGCTCTTGGAACGCCTCGGCCTGCCCGAGCCCCAGGTCCACGTGCACCGCCACCAGCTCCTTGGCGATGGTGCGGGCGTAGCGCACCGCCTCGAAGCTGCCGCGGTGCAGCTGGCCCACCAGCACCACCACCGGCACGCCCCCCTGGCCAGGGGCCGGTGGCAGGCTGAGGCGCTTGTCGGCCGCCAGCCGCAACCGTTTGGACACGGTTTGGTAGTGGCGTTTGATCGCCAGGAAAAGGCTCACCAGCAGCGGTATCGCCACCACCACCAGCCAGGCGCCATGGGTGAACTTGCTGAACAGCAGCACCACGGTGACCACGGCGGTGACCAGGGCACCGACGCCGTTGACGGCGGCCTTGCTCCACCAGGCGGCACCGCGCTGACGCCACCAGTGCACCACCATCCCGGCCTGGGAGAGGGTGAAGCTCAGGAACACCCCCACCGCGTAGAGGGGGATCAGGCGGCTGACGCTGCCGTTGAACAAAACCAGCAGCAGCGCTGAAAACCCGCTCAGGGCCAGAATGCCGTTGCTGAACACCAGCCGGTCGCCCAGGGAGGTGAGCTGGCGGGGCAGGTAGCCGTCCTGGGCCAGGAAATTGGCCAGGCGAGGGAAGTCGGCATAGGCGGTGTTCGCCGCCAGCAGCAGGATCAGCAAGGTGGCCAGCTGCAGGAGCAGGAGCAGGGGGCCATTGCCGAACACCACCGAGCCCAGCTGGTACAGCAGCGTGGGGCCGTTCTCCTCGTACACCACCCCCACCTGGTGGGCCAGCACGCTGATGCCGCTGAACATCAGCGCCAGGGTCACCACCATCACCGTGAGCACGCGGCGGGCATTGCGCCATTCGGTGGGGCGGAAGGCCAGCACCGAATCGCTGATCGCCTCAATGCCGGTGAGGGCGGCGCAGCCGGAACTAAAGGCACGCATCAGCAGCAC
>RHBP01000092.1 GCA_010030955.1 Synechococcaceae bacterium WBB_10_009
ATCAGCGGCAAGATCGCCAAGGAGATCCTGCCTGAGCTGCTCGAGCAGGGCGGCTCAGCCAAGGCCATCGTCGAGGCGCGCGGCCTGGGCATGATCAGCGACCCGGCGGCGATCGCTGCCATCGTCGAAGCCCTGCTGGCGGCCCACCCCGACGAAGTCGCGGCGTTTCGCGGCGGCAAGACCAAGCTGCAGGGCTTTTTCGTGGGCCAGCTGATGAAGCAGACCGGCGGCAAGGCCGACCCCAAACTGGCCAACCAGATCCTCAACCAGAAGCTGCAGGGTTGATCGCCCCCAGGGCCTCCCGCAATTGAGGTTCCAGGGCCTCGGCTCCGCCCCGGTTGTCGAGCAGGCGATCGGCCAGCTCCCGTTTGCGGGCTAGGGGCCATTGGGCCCCCAGCCGCGCTGCGGCATCCGCTGCGCTGAGCTGATCGCGCGCCATCAGCCGCCGCAGCTGCTGGTGTTCGTCGCAATCCACCAGCCAGATTTCGCTGCAAAGCCCCTCCAGGCCGGCTTCAAACAGCAGGGGAACCACCAGCACCACCACCGGTGCGGCGGCCTGGGTGCTCAGCTCCAGCTCAAAGCGCTGGCGCACCAGCGGATGCACCAGCTGCTCCAGCCAGCGGCGCTCGGCCCCATCGCTGAACACGATCTGCCCGAGGGCGGCACGGTCCACCGTGGCTGCAGCGTCACCGCTGCCGCCGGCCCGCACCCGCTCACCAAAGCGCTCCAGCACCGCCGTGGCCCCGGGGCTCCCCGCCGCCAGGGCCTCACGGGCGTACACGTCCGCATCCAGTACGGGCAGCCCCTGCAGCCCCAGCCAACGGGCGACGGTGCTTTTGCCACTGGCGATGCCGCCGGTGAGGCCGATGCGGCGTTGGGGGCCTGGCCAGCGGGCGCCGGACACCTGGGTCATGGCTGGGCCGCCTGCGCTGCGGGTCCAACCTATGTCGCGCAGATCCCTTCAACCGGCAGGATTCCCCCAGCATCCATGCCCCCCGTGAGCACTCCCTGGACCCCCATCGCCGGCGGTGTCACGGCCCCCCGCGGTTTCGAGGCCGCCGCCGTCACCGCCGGCCTGAAGGCCTCCGGCAAGCCCGATCTCTCGCTGCTGCTGGCCCCCGAGGGCGCCGTGTGCGCCGGCACCTTCACCACCTCCCTGGTGCGGGCCGCCTGCGTGGATCTCTGCGCCGAGCGGTTGGCCGCCAGCGGTGGCCGGGCCCGGGCGGTGCTCACCAATTCCGGCCAGGCCAATGCCTGCACCGGCGATCGCGGCCTGATCGACAGCCAGCGCGCCACCCAGGCCCTGGCGGATCGCCTGGGGCTGGCCGCCGAGGAGGTGCTGATCTGCTCCACCGGGGTGATCGGGGTGCCGATCCCCATGGACACCCTGCTGGCGGGGTTGGACCCCCTGGTGGCGGCCCTCGGGCCCGAGGGCGGTGCGGCCGCCGCCGGCGCCATCCTCACCACCGACCTGATCGACAAGCAGATCGCCCTCGAGGCCAACCTGGGCGGCCGCCCCGTGCGCATCGGCGGCATGGCCAAGGGTTCGGGAATGATCCACCCCAACATGGCCACCATGCTGGGCTACCTCACCTGTGATGCCGGCGTGCCGGCAGATGTGTGGCAGGCGATGGTGCGTCGGGCGGTGGATCGCTCCTTCAATGCGATCACGGTGGACGGCGACACCAGCACCAACGACACGTACCTGGCGTTTGCAGCCGGCGAACCCCTGGGCCCCGAGCACCTGGAGGCGCTGGAGGCCGGCCTGACGGCGGTGTCGCAGCACCTGGCCAAGGCCATCGCCCGGGACGGCGAGGGGGCCACCTGTTTGGTCGAGGTGCAGGTGGAGGGGGCCGCTGATGCTGCCGGCGCCCGCGCCATCGCCCGCACCATCTGCGGCTCCTCGTTGGTGAAGTGCGCCGTGCATGGCCGCGACCCCAACTGGGGCCGCATCGTGGCTGCCGCCGGCCGCGCCGGGGTGCCCATGCATCCCGACGCCGTGGCCCTGTGGCTGGGGGATCACCAGTTGATGGCCGATGGCCAGCCGCTGCCCTTCGATCGCCCCGCCGCCTCGGCCTACATGCGCGACCGCGCCGCCGGGACCTACCTCCAGGACGACACGGTGCTGATTCGCCTGGTGGTCGGGGATGGCCCGGGCCGCGGCTGCGCCTGGGGCTGCGACCTCTCCGACCAATACGTGCGCATCAACGCCGACTACACCACTTAGGCGCTGCCTAAAGTCGAACACCACCAGGCTCCGTGCAGATGGCCAAGGCCGGAACCAGTGCGCCGCCGGCAACCGCCAGCCCCAAGCGTCCGATCTGGGCCGGGCCACTGGTGACGGGGTTCTGTTTTGCCCTGGCCTATGGCGCCACCCAGCGGTTGTTGGGCCTCAACGTGGGTGAGCTGATTCGCTTCGGCAACGGCTTCGACGTGCAGGTGTTCCCTGGCACCAGCCTCGACAGCCTGCGGCTCCGCTTTGGTGAGGCCGAAGCGGAGATCCGCGCCGATCTGGAACTGCAGGAGCTGCAGCGGCAGCAGCGGGAGCAGGCCAAGCGCCAGGCCGAGGAGGCCAAACGGTTGGAGGCGGAACTGCGCCAGGCTGATCAGCTCGAGCCATTGCCGGAGCAGCCCCTGGATGGGCCGCCGGCGGCCCCGGCCCTGCCCGATGGGGCGCCCACCGCCCCCCCCGCCCTGCCGCGCTGAGTGCCATGACCCAACCGCAGACCCTGCTGCAGGCGGCCATCAATCGCCTCTCCGCCCGGCTGGGCAGCGGTTTGGCCGATGCCGCCGCCGAGTTGGCCGTGCTCGCCCAGGACGCCCCGGAGCGGTTGCGCCAGGAGTGGGACCTGTTCCGCGAGGAGGTGGAGCTGGAGGCGGAACGGCTGGAGCGGGGCGATGCCCCCGTTGAGGATGGCTTGGTGGTGGATGGCCCCGGGGAAGGCGGGTTGAGCACCGACGGCGTGCCGGAGGCCCAGGCCGCCGATCCCCAACGGCAGATCGACGCCCTGCGCGCCCAGGTGGCCCGGCTGACGCGCCGTCTGGAGGATCAGCCCTGATGCCGGCAGGGCCGATTCAGAGCCTGCGCAACAGCGGCCGCGCCCTGCGCATTTGGCGGGCGGTGCTGCTGCTGGTGGTGTGGCTGTGGTGGGACAGCCGCGCCTTCAGCTATCCCGGTGGTGTCACCCCAGAGCGGCGGGCCCTGCGGCAGCGGCGCCGGGCCCGTTGGCTCACCGGCCAGCTGCTGGGTTTCGGGTCGGCGTTCATCAAGCTCGGTCAGCTGCTCTCCGCCCGCCCCGATGTGCTGCCGGCCAGCTGGGTGGAGGAGCTCTCCCGCCTGCAGGACAGCGTTCCCGCTTTCCACTTCGACACCGCCCAGCTGCTGCTGGAGCAGGAGCTGGGGAGCCGTTGCGCCGAGATCGTCGACATCGAGCCCGAGCCCCTGGGGGCCGCCAGCCTGGCCCAGGTGCACCGCGCCAGCCTGCGCAGCGGCCGCCAGGTGGTGTTCAAAATTCAGCGCCCCGGCCTGGAGCGGCTGTTCCGCCTCGATCTGGAGGTGATGCAGCAGGTGGCGGTGGTGCTGCAGCGCCATCCCCGCTGGGGCGCCGGCCGCGACTGGGTGTCGATCGCCCAGGAATGCCGCCGGGTGCTGCTGCGGGAGCTGGATTTCCGCCTCGAGGCCGAGCACGCCGCCCGCTTCCGCCAGCAATTTCTCGACGACCCGGGCATCCGCATTCCGGCGGTGGTGTGGGAGCTCACCACCCGCCGGGTGCTCTGCCTCGATTACGTGCCCGGCATCAAGATCACCGACCGTGCGGCGATCCTCGAGGCGGGCATCGATCCCGCGGCCGTGGCGGAAAAGGGCGCCGCCAGCTACCTGCAGCAGCTGGTGCGTTTCGGCTTTTTCCACGCCGATCCCCATCCGGGGAACCTGGCGGTGGCCCGCGATGGGGCGCTGATCTACTACGACTTCGGCATGGTCGGCAGCCTGTCGCAGCGGTTGCGCAGCCGCTTGGGGCGCATGGTGACCGCCGCCGCCGCCCGCGACGCCGCCTCCCTGGTGCGGGAGCTGCAGGCCGCCGGCGTGATCGCCGCCGACATCGATCCGGGCCCCGTGCGGCGCCTGGTGCGGGTGATGCTCACCGAAGCGCTCACGCCCCCCTTCTCGGCCAACGTGCTGGAGAAGCTCTCCGGCGACCTTTACGACCTCGTCTACGGCCAACCGTTCCGCCTGCCGCCGGAGCTGATCTTCGTGATGCGGGCCCTCTCCACCTTTGAGGGGGTCGGCCGCAGCCTCGACCCCAGCTTTAGCCTCGTGGCGATTGCCCGCCCCTACCTGCTTCCGCTGATGAGTGCCAGTGGCAACAGCCCCAACGACCTGCTCAACCAGCTGGGCCGCCAGGCGGTGGAGGTGGGTAGCCGCGCCCTGGGGCTGCCCCAGCGCCTCGAGGAGAGCCTCGCCCGCATCGAGCAGGGGGATCTGCAGGTGCAGATCCGCGCCGGTGAAACCGACCGCTTGCTGCGCCGCCTGGCGCTGAGCCAGCAGAGCGCCGGCCAGGCGGTGCTGCTGGGGGCCCTGGCGGTGGCGGCGGCCCTGCTGGCCTCCAGTGCCCGCCCCGCCCTCACGGCGGTGCCGCTGGTGCTGGGGCTGCCGGTGGGGCTCAGTTGGCTGAAGCTTCAGGCCCGCCTCAAGCGCGACGGCCGCATCGACAAGCTCCCGGGCGCTGGGGCCTGAGGGCTGGCCCGATCAGGCCTTGCCGCGGGGGCCCCGGTCCTCGGCGCCGGCATAGACCGCCTGGCTGCCCAGCTCGTCTTCGATGCGCAGCAGCTGGTTGTACTTGGCCACGCGCTCGCTGCGGCTGAGGGAGCCGGTTTTGATCTGGCCGGCGCGGGTGGCCACCGACAGGTCGGCGATGGTGGTGTCCTCCGTTTCGCCGGAGCGGTGCGAGATCACGCTGGTGTAGCCGGCCCGGCCCGCCAGGTCGATCGCCTGCAGGGTTTCGGTGAGCGAACCGATCTGGTTCACCTTGATCAGGATCGAGTTGGCCACCCCCAGGTCGATGCCGCGCTGCAGGCGGGCGCTGTTGGTCACGAACAGATCGTCGCCCACCAGCTGAACGGTTTTGCCCAGTTTTTCGGTGAGCAGGGCCCAGCCGTCCCAGTCGTCTTCGGCCACGCCGTCTTCGATCGAGATGATCGGGAAGCGGTTCACCAGCTGGGCCAGCTGATCCACCATCTCGGCGCTGCTGTAGCTGCCGCCGGCGAAGGCGTAGCGGCCGTCCTTGAAGAACTCGGTGGAGGCCACATCGGGCCAGGGAGATCTGGTCGCCGGGGCGGTAACCGGCCTTTTCGATCGCCTGCACCAGCAGCTCTCCGGCCTCAACGTTGCCCAGGTCGGGGGCGAAGCCGCCCTCATCGCCCACGGCGGTGCTCAGGCCCTTGTCCTTGAGCAGGCCCTTGAGGGTGTGGAACACCTCCGTGCCCATGCGCAGGGCTTCACGGAAGGTGGGGGCGCCGTGGGGCACCAGCATGAATTCCTGGAAGTCCAGGCTGTTGGCCGCGTGGGCACCGCCGTTGATCACGTTCATCAGCGGCACCGGCAGCAGGGTGGCCATCGGCCCCCCCAGGTAGCGGTACAGCGGCAGGCCGACGCCGTTGGCGGCCGCCCGGGCGGTGGCCAGGCTCACCGCCAGGATGGCGTTGGCCCCCAGGGCGCTTTTGTTGTCGCTGCCGTCCAGCTCGAGCATGGCGGCATCCACGGTGCCCTGGTCGAGGGCGCTGAGGCCGCAGAGGGCCGGCGCGATCTTCTCCTCCACGTTGCTCACCGCCTGCAGCACCCCCTTGCCGCCGTAGCGGCTGCCGCCATCGCGCAGTTCACAGGCCTCGTGGGCGCCGGTGCTGGCGCCGCTGGGCACGATCGCCCGCCCGCTGGCGCCCCCCTCCAGCATCACCTCCGCTTCCACCGTGGGGGTGCCGCGCGAATCGAGCACCTCCCGGGCCACGATGGTGTCGATGACAAGGTCGAGGGTGTCGATCACAGCGGCTGTCTCGCACGTCGGATAAACCTGAGGGCGATCCTATGGGTCGCCCCCTCCCGGGTTCTTGTGCCCGTTGGCACCGAACCGGCGGCTCTGGTCAGAATGCGGCCGGCCCTTGATCGCCCCGGCCTCGGCCATGCGTTTGCTCCACACCATGCTGCGGGTCGGCGACCTGGAGCGCTCCATCGCCTTTTACACCGAGGTGCTGGGCATGCGGCTGCTGCGCCGCAAGGACTACCCCGGCGGGCGCTTCACCCTGGCCTTCGTGGGCTACGGCGACGAGGCCGACACCGCCGTGCTGGAGCTCACCCACAACTGGGACACCAGCAGCTACGAGATCGGCAGCGGCTATGGCCACATCGCCATCGGCGTGGACGACATCGTGGCGGTGTGTGATCAGATGCGCGCCAAAGGCGGCCGCATCGTGCGCGAGCCCGGCCCGATGAAGAACGGCACCACCGTGATTGCCTTCGTGGAGGATCCGGACGGCTACAAGGTGGAACTGATCGAGCAGAGCTCGCGATCCCATGCGCGCTGACGCCCCCGCCGCCGCCAGCCTCACCAGCGATCCAGATCGGTTCAGTGAGGCCGCCTGGGATCTGCTGCTGGCCAGCCAAGAGCAGGCCCGCCGCTGGCGCCATGGCCAGATGGATGTGGAGCACCTGCTGCAGGCCCTCGCCAACGACCGCCGCTTCGCCGACTGGATCGATCCGCTGCCGCTCGACCTGAATCGCCTGCTCGACGCCCTCGATGACTGGTGCGGCGAGCAGCCCACCGGATCGGGCCGGGAGCTGTTCATCGGCGAGGCCCTCGAGGAGCTGCTGGAGCAGGCGGACCGCCGCCGGCAGGCCTGGGGGTCGCGGCTGCTGGATGTGCCCCATCTGCTGCTGGCCCTGCTGGAGGAGCCGCGCCTCGGCGGCGCCCTGCTGGCGGACCAGGGACT
>RHBP01000093.1 GCA_010030955.1 Synechococcaceae bacterium WBB_10_009
CCGCCCAGCCCCATCTGCTCCAGCAAATCTGAGGCCCGTTCCCTCTGGTCCGTGCTGGCGCTGTGATGGCGGCCGATCCCCACCGATCCAAACCAGCCGGAGAGCACCACCTCCTCGGCGCTGACATCGGGTCGATAGCGCGCCTGCAGGTCGGCGGACACGTGGCCAATCCGCCGCCGCAGCTCCAAGAGGTTCACCGTGCTGCTGCCGAACAGGCGCAGGCTCGAGCCTGGCTGCACCACCGGGTAGAGCTCACGGCTCATCAGTTTGATCAGGGCGCTTTTGCCCGCACCGTTCGGCCCCAGCACCACCGCGTGTTCTCCGAGGTGGAGCCGCAGATCGATGCCATGCAGCACCGGCTGCGGACCCAGCCATGCCACCACCCGCTCCAGTTCCAGGTAGGGCTGGCTGTCCATGGCCCCGGCTTAGCAACGAATCCTGTAAGGGGTGCTACAGACCACAACGCCCACAGCCATGAACCTGGGATCGCCTCTGAACCGTTGGCGTGTCCCCCATGTCCCAGCCCGAGCAACCGTCCAAGGCCACCATCCCGCTCAAGGCACGGCCCATTTACCGCCCCCCCAGCGGCCAGGGCAAGGCCCATTGACCCTGTGGCTGTGGGCCCCGCTTGTCGAACCGGGGCCCCTGCGGTGAACTGGGTTCGACAGCTCCAGCTGACGGCCGTCAGCCCGATGCCATGTCCCAGGTAGCGCCGCCCCCCTGTTGGACCCACCGCGGCTGCCGCATCCTGTTGCTGGGCGGAGGTGCCCAGGGGGTGCATTACCGCGTGCAGCACCAGAGCGGAGCGCCGCTCGGGCAGGTGGCCTCGCTGGCGGAAGCCCGGCAGTTGATTGATGAGCAGATCGTGTTGATCCGCCAACGGCTGGCGGCGGTGGCCTGAGGGCGCTAGGGGCGGCGGTGGTGGCAAGCTGCCGCAAGTTGTGTGCCCCCGGTGGCCCGTCCTGTTCTGCTGTGCGGTTACTACGGCGAGCACAACCTCGGGGATGACGCCCTGCTCGAATCGCTGTTGAGCCAGCTGCCGCCGTCGGCCATTCCCCTCGTGACGGCCCACGACCAACCGCTGGTTCAGGGGCGCCATCGGGTGGCCACGGTGCAACGGCGCAGCCTGGGGCAGGTGCTGCGGGCCCTGGGGCGCAGCCGGGCCCTGGTGCTGGGCGGCGGCAGCCTGCTGCAGGACTCCACCAGCTTCCGCAGCCTGCTCTACTACGCCGCGCTGATGCTGGCGGCGCGGTTGCAGGGCCAGCCTGTGCTGCTCTGGGCCCAGGGATTGGGGCCCCTGCGCCGGCGCCGCAGCCGCCTGCTGGTGCGCCTGCTGCTGCCGCTGGCCAGCGCCATCAGCTGGCGGGATGCCGCCTCGGCGCGGTTGGCGCGGCAGCTGGGCTGCACGGCCCCCCACGGGGCCGATGCGGTGTGGGCCCTGCCCCCCCAGCCCTGGATCGGCCGTGGCGGTCCACTGGTGGTGTGCTGGCGCCCCACCGCCTTGATCGACGCCGCCGGTTGGCGCCTGTTGCTTCAAGCCCTGGAGCAGCTGGCGGAGGCCCACGACCGCCCCGTGCAGTGGCTGCCCTTCCATGGCCCGCAGGATCGGCCGCTGCTGCAGCAGTTGCTGGATCAGGGCCTGGTGCCACCGGCGCTGCAGCGCCGCAGCCGGCAACTGGAGGCCGAGACCCCTGCGGAAGCGATGGCGGTGTTCCGCAGCGCCGGCTTGGTGGTGGCCATGCGCCTGCACGCGCTGATCCTGGCGGCCCTCTCCGGCGCACCGGTGGCGGCCCTCAGCTACGACCCCAAGGTGCAGGCCTGCGCCGTGGAGTTTGGTTGCGGCTGCACCGACCTGGCCGACGCCCTACCCACGGCGGCGCAGTTGGCGCAGGTCTGGGGTGAGGTGCTCGACCAGCCCGCCGGCCTGGAACCCCTGGCGCAGATGCGCCAGGCCACGGCGTTGCACCGCTCCCTGCTGCAACGCCTCGCCCCCTGAGCCCTCGCCGTTCTCCGGTACTTCTACCGATGGTCGACGACCGGTGGGCACGTCACGCTCTGGCCGTTGATGCCACGACAGCATGTCCAGCTCCCCCGTGATGGTTGGCCCCTACGGCGGCACGATCTACCAGCTGCAGGCCAGCGAGGGCGACTTGTTTCAGGTCTGCTTCGGGGGGCAATGCCTGTTCTGCGAGAGCCTGCACGTGGGCATGGCGCACCTGAACCGGATGGAGCGCCTGGCCGTGTCAGCGCATACTGCACAAACGGCGAGCTGACCTTATCCTCCGGGCACTTGCAGCCCGCTGGTGTTCATCACCGTCTCCGGCCAGAAGGGCGGAGTGGCCAAAACCTGCACCAGCATCCACCTGGCCAGTGTTTGGGCTGAGCAGGGCCGCCAGGTGTGGTGGATGCAGACCGCAACCGCTCCGCCCTCGCCTACGGGATTCGCGGCAACCTGCCGTTCAGCGTGGTGCCCGTGGAAGCCGCCGCCAAGGCCGCCCGCCACGCCGAGGTGGTGATCACCGATGGCCAGGCCAGCAGCGATGAGGAGGAGCTCCGCCACCTGGCGGTGGGGTCCGATCTGGTGCTGTTGCCCACCGCCCCCAAGGCCCGTTCCGTGGAGCTCACGGTGGAACTGGCTCAGCTGCTGCAGCGTGTTGGCGTGCCCCACGCGGTGTTGATGGCGAAGGTGGATCTGCGTCAGCCCCGTGCCGTCACCGATGCCCGCCAGGCGTTGCAGTCCTTTGGCCTGCAGGTGCTCACCGCTGAGGTGCCCCTGCTCAGCGCCTTCGACAAGGCCGAAACCCAGGGCCTGCCCGTGTCGCTCGCCTGCGATGACCGGGGTCGTTCCGATCCCCGGCGCATGGCCGGCTGGTCGGCCTACCAATCCGTTGCCCAGGAGATCGAATGCCTGATTTCGAAGCCCTTATCCGTCGTCAGCAGGACAGCCAATCCACTGCCGCTGAGCGCCTGAGCCTGGTGGAGCCCACCACCGCCAGCGAGGCGGTGGGTGCGCCCCTGGGCTGGCTGGCTTTCGTCGGTTCACTGCTGGGTGCCCTCTTGGGCACGGTGGGCGTTCAGGTGGCCTCCAGCATGGGCTGGTTCAGCTTCTGATCTGCAGCTCCCCCAGGGCCGCCAGCACCTCCTGGCTGTGGCCGAGGGGCCTCACCCCCACCCACCGCTGCCTCAGGATCCCCTCGGGATCAATCAGGAAGGTGTGGCGCTGGGAGAAGGGGGCCATCCAGCTGCCGTAGGCCTTGCTCACGCGGCCGCCCGGGTCGGAGAGCAGCGGATAGGCGAGGGCCTCACTGCCGCAGAATTCAGCATGGCTGTCGGCGGAGTCGGCGCTGACGCCCACCACTTCGGCACCGGCCCGGTGGAATTGCTCGAGGTCCCGTTGGAATCCACGGGCTTCGATGGTGCAGCCCTCGGTGAAATCGCGCGGATAGAAATAGAGCACCAGCCAACGGCCGCTGAAATCAGCCAGGCTGCGGGGCCCCGGCACCCCATCGAGGTTGAAGCCCGGGGCCGGCTGATCCAGCTCCGGCAGCGGGCCTCCGAGGGCAAGGGCAACCGGTGGCCGCACGCAGCAAACCGCCAGGCTGGCGGCAACTCCCCCCAGCAGCTGGCGGCGTGAAATCACGGTTTCGGCTCAGAGCTTGGCCAGGTTGATGCCGAGTTCTTTGGCGTAGGCGCCCAGGCCTTTCTTCTGGATGGTTTTGAGGGCGCGGGTGGACACGCGCAGCTTGATGAAGCGGTTGCCCTCCGCCCACCACAGGCGACGCTCCTGCAGGTTCACCTGTTGCAGCTTCTTGGTGCGCACGTGGGAGTGCGACACGGACATGCCGTTGTTGGCGCGCTTGCCGGTGAGTTGGCAGACCCGGGACATGACCGACCTTCTGTAAGACGAACGACTTTGAACCGCCATCGGTCCAAGTTGCCCACAGTAGCAACCCAGGTGGCAGCAAGCCTGGTGGGGGTTCAGCTGGCCGCCAGGCGCAGCCCCAGCTCCTGAATCAGGCGGTTCAACCCCAGGGCAACCCGCTGCTGCACCTCCCGGTGGGCCTGCGGATCGCTGCCCTCCAGGGCGTAAACCAGTTCAAACACCAGGGCGGTGCCCTTGAGATCCAGGCAGTGGCAGCGGTCCAGCCGCAGCCCGGGCCCATCCGCCAGCCACCGCTGCACCCGCTGGGGCAGCTGCTCCAGGGCGGCGGGCGGCGCCTCGGCCTCCAGGGCGAACCGCAGCACCACCCGCCGCTGTTCCAGCTCATCGCAGTTGGTCACCACCGACCCCGTGAGCAGGCTGTTGCCCATCACGATCGCTTCGCCGCTGAGGTTGCGCAGCCGGGTGGAGCGCACCCCGATCCGTTCCACACGGGCGGTGATGCCATTCACTTGAATCCATTGGCCGACCTGGAACGGCCGGTCGAGCAGCAGGGTGAGGTAGTTGAAGAACTCCTGCACCGGCTGTTTGAGCGCCAGACCGGCACCGATGCCGCCGGCACTGAGCAGGGCCCAGATGGCCGCCATCTCCACGCCGATGTTCTGGAGGTAGAACACGGCGCCCATGGCGCTGATCAGAGCGCGCAGCATCGGCGCGAGCGACCCCAGCAACGCCGCCACCGCCTCATCACCGCAACGGGCGCTCCAGCTGCGCAGGGCCCGCGTGGCGGCCCGGTTGGCCAGGCGCACCGCCAGCACCACCAGCACCAGCTTGACCCCGGCCATCAACAGCTGATCCGCCCCGAACGTCATCGGCAGGCTGCGCCAGGCGAGGGCGGCACTGATCAGGCCGGTCCCCAGCAGCAGGGCCAGGGCCGGCAGGATCGTGGCGGGTGCCATGGGGGTCAGGGGATCAGATCCCTCGCTCCATCAAGCGTCCCATCAGATCGCAGCTGCGCTGTTGGAAGCCGGCCAGTTGGTTGGGCTCCAGCCCCCCCACCGCCAGGCGTGCCATTTCATAGATGTGGCGGCTGAGGTCGTCCGCCAGCTGCTGGCTGGGGGAGCTGCCGCTGCCGGTGATCACCGATCCGGCGGAGAGCTTCAACAGCCCCTCCACCAGCGGGTGGCGCCGGTTCACCAGCAGCACGTGGTGCTCCGGCAGGCCGGGCAACCGTTGCTCCATCAGGGCGCCCATGTCGTTGATGCGGCGCATTTGCTCCGGCAGCAGGATCAGGGCTGCGGGGGACTGGTCCCCCTTCAAGGCCTGCACCTGGATGGTCACCTTGTCGTTGGCCAGGGCCGTTTTGAACAGGTCGCGCACCTTC
Organism: Synechococcaceae bacterium WBB_10_009; assembly: GCA_010030955.1. Lineage (GTDB taxonomy): Bacteria > Cyanobacteriota > Cyanobacteriia > PCC-6307 > Cyanobiaceae > Vulcanococcus. The sequence goes on from RHBP01000093.1 coordinate 5,265, forward strand.
TCGGAGCTGTCCTTGCCATCGGCGTCGCTCAGCTCGGTGTCTTTCTCCTGGAGCGAGTCATCCAGTTCGCTGTCCACCCGCTGGAACTTCAGCTCGTTGTGGCGGTACTCCAGCCAGGGGATGAACTGGGTGTCGATGAAGGTGTCCGCCAGCAGCACCTCAGCCCCCTGCCCTTTCCAGAGGGCGAGCGCGCCGGCCTGGCCCGCCTCATCGGTGCAATAAAGGATGCGCTTGTCGTGGGCGGCATCCAGGCGGGAGCGGTACCCCCCCAAGGTGGTGTATGCCTTGCCATCCGCCCCGGGGATCGGGTCGGGGCTGTCGCCATCGGCGGCGCCGGCGGTGGTGCCAAACAGCACCAACTCGCTCACCTGGTCGGCGAACTTGTCATCCTCCATGGCGCCGATCTTGATGAACGGGGCCAGGGATTCCCAGATCTCCGCGTAGCGCTTGGGATCATCGCGGTGCAGGTCCTTGAGGCGGTCGCCCACCTTCTTGGCCACGAAGCCCCCGATGGAGCGCACCCGTCGGTCGGTTTGCAGGGCCGAGCGGCTCACGTTGAGGGGGATGTCCGGAGAGTCGATCACGCCCCGCAGGGGCAGCAGGTAGCGGGGCACCACCTCCTTGATCGAGTCGCTCACGAACACCTGGTTGCAGTAGAGCTTGATCTCGCCCTTCTCCCAATCGGCCCGGCCGCTGGCCTTGGGGAAGTAGAGGATGCCCTGCAGGTTGTAGGGGTAGTCGGTGTTGAGGTGCACCCACAGCAGCGGATCCCCCTGGAAGGGGTAGAGGTAGCGGTAGAGCTCGATGTAGTCGTCGTCGCTGAGGTCGCGGGGGCTTTTGCGCCAGGGGGCCTCGCGCTTGTTGACGGTTTCCCCCTCCAGCTGCACCTCCACCGGCATGAAGTCGCAGTAGGTGGTGATCAGCGTGCGGATGCGGGCCGGCTCGATGTACTCGAGCTCCTCCTCCATCAGGTGCAGCACCACATCGGTGCCGGGCTCGCTGCGCTCTGCCCCCTCGAGGCTGAAGTTGGGGGAGCCGTCGCAGCTCCAGCGCACCGCCTCGCTGCCGTCACGGGCGCTGAGGGTGATCAGCTCCACCTGCTTGGCCACCATGAAGCTGGAGTAGAAGCCCAGGCCGAAGTGGCCGATGATCGCGTCGTTCTCCTGCTTGTACTTCTCCAGGAAGTCTTCGGCGCTGGAGAAGGCCACCTGGTTGATGTAGCGCTTCACCTCATCGGCGGTCATGCCGATGCCGTTGTCGGAAATGGTGAGGGTCTTGGCTTCGCGGTCGATGCGGATGCGGATCTGGCCTTCGCTGCCCTCGCTGCAGTCGCCGGCCATGGCGGCCATGCGGCGCTTGCTGATGGCATCCACGCCGTTGCTCACCAGCTCCCGCAGGAACACCTCATGGCCGCTGTACACGGCCTTTTTGATGATCGGGAAGATGTTCTCGGTGTGGATCTGGATCTGGCCCTGTTCCGCCTGCAGCACCACCGGTTTCAACGCAAGGTGACCCCCAGATTCCCCTGCAGTGGTTGGCAGCGCCAAGGGGCTGCCATGGGCAGGTAACCGTCCAAGCCGGCTGAGTCCTGATGCCCCAGGGGCGTCAGGCCCGCTGCAGCACCACCCGGGTGGAGTCACGCCAGGCGCCGCTGGCGTCGAAGCGGCGGATCAAGCGCTCCAGGCGGTTC
>RHBP01000094.1 GCA_010030955.1 Synechococcaceae bacterium WBB_10_009
GCGCCCGCAGCGCCGGCCTGCCGATCACCGGCGGCTCGATCAGCGCCATGTTCGGCTTCTTCCTCTGCGAGGGCCCGGTGCGCAACTTCGAGGAGGCCAAGGCGGCGGACACCGCCCGCTTCGGCAAGCTGCACCGCGCCATGCTCGAGCGCGGCATCTACCTGGCCCCCAGCGCCTTTGAGGCCGGCTTCACCTCCCTGGCCCACTCCGACGAAGACATCGACGCCACCATCACCGCCTTCCGCGAGTGCTTCGCGGCGGTGGCTTAAGCCACGGCCTTGGGCGGACCCTTGGGGTGGATCACCTGGAACCATGGGGCCCGCCGATGGGGCGGCGCCCTCCTGGCTGGGCTCAGCGTGGGCCTGGTGGGATGCTCCGGCAGCGATCCGCAGGCGCAACGGCCCCTCAACCTGCAACAGGGCGTTCCCGTGGGGGCGGTGCTGGCGCTCTCCGGCAACGCCAACGTTTACGGCCAGGACCAACGGGTGGGTCTGCAGCTGGCCCTGGCCCACTTGAACCAGGCTGGTGGCATCGGCGGCACCCCCTTGCGGCTGGCCATTGAAGACAGCGGCAGCGATGACCCCGGCGCCAACGCCGCCATGACCCTGCAGATCAACCGCGGCATGCTCGCGGTGATCGGCCCCACCCTCTCCCAGCAGGCCTTCGCGGCGGACCCGATTGCCCAACGGCGCGGCGTGCCCGTGGTGGCCCCGTCCAACACCGCCACCGGCATCCCCCAGATCGGCCACTTCATCAGCCGTGTTTCAGCCCAGAGCTCGGTGATCGCCCCGCTCTCGATCGCCAAGGCGCTGCAGCTGCAGCCCTCGATTCGCCGGGCGGCGGTGTTCTACGCCCAGGACGACGCCTACAGCACCGCCGAAACCACCATTTTTCAGAAGGCGTTGAGCGCCAAGGGGCTCAAACCGGTGACGGTGCAGCGCACCCAATTGGCCGACAACGACTTCCAGAGCCAGATCAGCGCCACCCTGGCCCTCAAGCCCGACCTGATCGTGCTGAGCCTGCAGGCGGTGGACGGCGGCAACCTGGTGCGCCAACTGCGGGAACTCGGCTACCGGGGCACGATCGTGGTGGGCAACGGCATGAACACGCCGAACATCTACCCCATCTGTCAGAAATACTGCGATGGGCTGCTGATCGCCCAGGCCTACAGCCCGGAGCTGAACACCCCGGCCAACCGCGCCTTCGTGAGCGCCTTCGCCGCCAACCAGGCGGGCAACGGCCGCGGTCCTGCGATCCCCCCCCAGCTCACCGCCCAGGCCTACACCGCCCTGCAGGTGGTGGGCGAGGCCCTGCAACGGCTCAACGCCCAGCGCCCCCTCAAGGGGCTCACGGTGGCGGAGGCCCGCAGGGGCCTGATGGATGCCATCTTGGCCGGCAGCTACCAAACTCCCCTCGGGGACATCCGCTTCACCCCCGATGGCGAAGTGGTGCAGACCAACTTTTTTGTGGCCCAGGTGCGCATGAACCCCGACGGCCGCAGCGGCCGGTTCGCCCTGCTGCCCTGAACCATGGTTCCGCCTCGCCCCCCTCGCCCCGTGCAGCCGCAGCGCCTGGCGTTGGCGGCCCTGGCCCTGCTGGCCGCCGGCGGAGTGGTGAGCAGCTGCAGCCGCCAACGGGGCGACCAGCTGCGCCTCGGGGCGGGCATCGCCCTCACCGGCAATGCGGGGCTGCTGGGGCAGGACGCGCGCACCGGCCTCGATCTGGCCCAGGGGCACTACGCCGACCGGGCGCCTGGGCTGGAGCTGCAACTGGAGGACACCGGCAGCGATGAGGCCGGGGCCACCGTGGCCTTCCGCCGCCTGATCAACGCCAAACCGGTGGCGATCCTGGGGCCATCGCTCTCCCAACAGGGCTTTGCGGTGATGCCCATGGCCGACCGCGCCGGCATCCCGGTGATCGGGGTGTCGACCACGGCGGAGGGCATCCCCCAGATCGGCCCCTTCGTGGCGCGGGTGGCCTCACCGGTGACGGTGGTGGCACCCCTCTCCCTGGCCAAGGCGGTGCAGCTGCATCCGGGCATCCAACGGGTGGCGGTGTTCTTCGCCCAGGACGACGCGTTCTGCACCTCGGAAACGCAGATCTTCCAGCGGGCGATCCGGGCCAAAGGGCTGGAGCTGGTGGCGGTGCAGCGCACCTCGGTGAGCGACACCGACTTCCACATCCCGATCACCAATGTGCTGCGCAGCCGGCCGCAACTGGTGGTGATTTCGGCGCTGGTGTCCGATGGGGGCAACCTGGTGCGCCAACTGCGGGAACTCGGCTACAGCGGACCGATCGTGGCCGGCAACGGCCTCAACACCCCGAACATCTACCCGGTGTGCCAACGCCACTGCGACGGGCTGATGATCACCCAGGCCTACAACCCCAAACTCGACAACGCCAGCAACCGCACCCTGCTCGCCGGGTTCCGGCGCGGCCGCGCCGCCGATGCGGTGCCGCCCCAGGTGACCGCCCAGGCGTTCACGGCCTACCAGGTGGTGCACGAGGCCCTCGCCACGCTCAAGGGCTCCTTGCCCCAGGGCACCACGCTCACCAGCCTGCCGCTGCCTGAGCTGCGCCAACGCCTGCTCAAAACCCTGCTGGCGGGCACCTACCAGACGCCCCTTGGGCAACTGCGCTTCACCCCCGAGGGCGACGTGCTGCAGCGCGACTTCAGCGTGGCCCGGGTGCAGATGAACCCCGATGGCCGCAGCGGCCGCTTTGTGCAGCTGCCCTGAGCCATGCAAGACCTCACCCAACTGCTGCTGAATGGGCTCTCCACCGGGGCGGTCTACGCCCTGTTCGCCCTGGGCTACACCCTGGTGTTCTCCGTGCTGGGGGTGATCAACTTCGCCCACGGGGCGGTGTTCACCCTGGGGGCCTATTTCACCTATTTCCTGATCGGCGGGGCCGCCGGCGCCAACGGTCTGCTGGCGGGGCTGCAGCTGCCCTTCGCCCTGCCCTTCTGGCTGGCCCTGCCCCTGGCGGGGCTGGGGGCGGCGGCCGTGGCGCTGTTGATCGAGCGCACCGCCTTCGCCCCCCTGCGCCAGCGCAACGCCGATCCCCTGCTGGCCCTGATCACCAGCCTGGGGGCTGGGGTGGTGCTGGTGAACCTGATCCAGTTGCTGGTGGGCGCCGAGAGCTACGCCATCCCCACCGGCGCCCTGGCGGGGCTGCCGGCGGCGGTGCGCATCGGAGGAGCCCAGGTGCGCAGCGTGCAGCTGTTGCTGCTGCTGGTGGCCGCCGTGCTGCTCACCCTGCTCACCCTCTGGATCGACGGCACCCGCAGCGGCAAGGGGCTGCGGGCCGTGTCGGAGGACCCCACCACCGCCCGCCTGCTGGGGATCCCCAGCGATCGGATGATCCAGATCGCCTTTGGCCTCAGCGGGTTTCTGGCGGGGATTGCCGGTGGGCTGGTGGGGTTGAGCGTGAGCATTGCGGGCCCTTACTTCGGCATTGGCTACGGCCTCAAGGGGCTGGGGGTGCTGGTGCTCGGCGGCCTCGGCAGCGTGCCCGGTGCGGTGCTGGGGGGGCTGATCATCGGCCTGGCGGAGGCGTGTGTGCCGGCGGATCTCTCCGGCTACCGCGATGTGGTGGCCTACGGCTTCCTGTTTGTGGTGCTGCTGGTGCGCCCCCAGGGCCTGCTGGGCCGCGTGCTGCCCAGCAAGGTCTGAGGGGGGAACGCCATGGACGCCCTGCTGATCGACGCGAGCCTGCTGCAACAGATGCTGATCGGTGCCCTGCTGGGCATCTCGGTGTACCTGCCGCTGCGTTGCGGCCAGTTGTCGTTGGCCACCCCCGGCTTCTATGCCATCGGCGGCACCCTGGCGGCGTTGCTCTCCACCCGGGTGGATGCCCTGGGGGGAGCCGAGCCGGTGTACCCCCTCAGTTCGGTGCTGCTGGAAATGCTGCTGGCGGCTGCCCTGGCCGGTGGGCTGGCGGTGGGCATCGGCCGCGTGGTGCTGCGGCTGCGGGGGGTGTATCTGGCCATCGCCACCATCGCCCTGGTGGAGATCCTGCGGGTCACCACCCTCAACCAGGAGTCGCTCGGGGGGGCGGTGGGCATCTTCGGCATCCCGCAGCCCTTCCTCGATCCGCAGGGCTACGCCCTGTTCACCCTGATCGCCCTGGCCCTGGTGTGCTGGCTGTGCGATCGGCTCGAGCGCCAACGGCTCGGCCGCGCCATGGAGGCCATCCGCGACGACGAACTGGCCGCCGCCTGCCAGGGCATCGACACCGACCGCACCAAGTTGGTGGCTTTCGTGCTCAGTGCCGTGGTGGCGGCGATCACCGGCGTGATCAGCGCCCATTTCCTCAACTCCTGGAACGCCCGGCTCGGCAACTTCGACGCCAGCATCACCACCCTGGCCTTTGTGGTGTTCGGGGGGTCGCGCACCTGGGCCGGGCCGGTGATTGGGGGGCTCACGCTCACGGCGCTGCCGGAGCTGCTGCGGCCGATCGGCGATCTGCGCCTGATCGTGTTCGGCCTGGTGATCCTGGTGGGGCCGCTGCTGCTGCCCCAGGGGCTGATCACCCCCGAACGGCTGCGGCTGATCCGCGGGCTGCTGCACCGGGGGGCCAAGCCATGAGCAGCGGCACGGCAAGCGCTGCGGCAGCCCCCCTGCTGGAAACCCGCAACCTGGGGGTGCGCTTCGGGGGCCTGCAGGCCCTCGAGGGGGTGGACCTGGCGGTGCAAGCCGGCGAGATCTTCGGCCTGCTGGGGCCCAACGGCGCCGGCAAAACCACCCTGTTCAACCTGATCTCCGGCGTCACCCCCGCCGGCAGCGGTGCGGTGCTCTGGCGCGGCGGCGCCATCCACGGCCTCGACCCCAACCGCATCGCCCGGCTGGGCATCGCCCGCACCTTCCAGAACCTGCGCTTGTTCCAATCGCTCAGCTGCCGCGACAACGTGCTGGTGGGGCTGCACCGCCAGGCGCGGCTGCCCTGGCCCGATGCGCTGCTGGGCACGCCGCGGGCCCGGCGCCATCACCACCATCTGCAGGAGCAGGCGCAGGGGCTGCTGGAGCTGTTGGAGATCGGCCCGTTGGGCGATCAGCCGGCCGCCGGCCTCTCCTACGGCGACCGCCGCCGCCTGGAGATCGCCCGGGCCTTGGCCAATGCCCCGCAGCTGCTGCTGCTGGATGAACCGGCCGCCGGCATGAACCCCACGGAAAAGGAGGAGCTGCGCCACCTGATCCGGCGCCTGCGGGACCGCTTCGATCTCACGGTGCTGATCATTGAGCACCACGTGCCGCTGATGCTCGGGCTCTGCGACCGCCTGGCGGTGCTCAATTTCGGGCGCCGCATCGCCCTTGGCACCCCCGATGCGGTGCGCAACGACCCCGCCGTGATCGAGGCCTACCTCGGGGGGCAAGCATGAGCGCAACCAACACCGCACCGCTGCTGGCCCTGGAGCGCCTCAGCGTGCGCTACGGCGGCGTCACCGCCCTGCGCAGCCTGGATCTGGTGGTGCACCACGGTGAGCTGGTGACCCTGCTGGGCTCCAATGGGGCCGGCAAGAGCACCACCCTGCGGGCCATCTCGCAACTGGTGCCGGCCGCAGCCGGCACCCTGCGCTGGAACGGCGGCGTGATCAATGGCCTGCCCACCGAACGCACCGTGAAGCTGGGGATTGCCCACTGCCCGGAGGGGCGGCGGGCACGCCAGAGCGTGGCCGACAACCTGGAGCTCGGGGCCTGGCTGCGGCGCGACCGCAACGCCATCCGCCGCGACCTCGAGCGCTGCTACAGCCTCTTCCCCCGCCTGGCGGAACGGCGCACCCAGGCGGCGGGCTCCCTCTCGGGCGGTGAGCAGCAGATGCTGGCGATCGGGCGCGCCCTGATGGCCCAGCCCACGCTGCTGATGCTGGATGAACCCAGCCTGGGGCTCGCCCCCAAGCTGGTGGCCGAGGTGATGGGGGCCCTCAGCAACCTGCACGCCGATGGGCTCACGATCCTGCTGGTGGAGCAGAACGCCCAGGCCGCCCTGGACATCGCCGACCGCGGCTACGTGCTCGAGGCCGGGGAGCTCAGCCTGGAGGGCAGCGCGGCGGAGCTGTTGGGCAACCCCGCCCTGCGGGAGGCCTACTTGGGAACCGGCTGAGGGCTCAGGGCCGCTCCGGCACCGCCGCCGCATCCAACCGCCGCGGGTCGGCCACCCCCAGGCTGCCGCGGCCATCGGGTAACCACTCCACGGAATTGGCCGAACCCATGGCCGGGGTGAGCACCACCCGGTGGCCCCGTTGCTGCAACAGGCGCAGCGTGTCCGGGCTGAGGCCCTCCTCGGTGCTGATCTGATCGGGCCACAGCTGGCTGTGGATGCGGGGGGCGGCCACGGCGGAGGCCAGGTTGAGGCCATGCACCAGGCGGTTGAGCAGCACCTGCAGCACCGTGGTGATGATGCGGCTGCCGCCGGGGCTGCCGGTGGCCAGCCAGGGGCGCTCGCCGGGTGCGAACACCAGCGTGGGGGTCATGGAGCTGAGGGGGCGGCGGCCGGGGGCAATGGCGTTTTGGGCCCCCTGGCGCAGGCCATAGGCGTTGGGGGCACCGGGCTTGGCCGTGAAGTCGTCCATCTCGTTGTTGAGCAGGAAGCCCGCCCCCGGCACCGTGATGCCATTGCCATAGGCGGTGTTGAG
>RHBP01000095.1 GCA_010030955.1 Synechococcaceae bacterium WBB_10_009
GTGCTGCTGCGCGCCGATGGCGGCCTCAAGACCGGCTGGGACGTGATCATCGCGGCCCTGCTGGGGGCCGAGGAATACGGCTTCGGTTCGATCGCGATGATCGCCGAGGGCTGCATCATGGCCCGCGTTTGCCACACCAACAATTGCCCCGTGGGGGTGGCCACCCAGAAGGAGGCCCTGCGCAAGCGCTTCACCGGCCTGCCGGAGCACGTGGTGAACTTCTTCCTGTTTGTGGCCGAGGAGGTGCGCCAGCTGCTGAGCGTGCTCGGCGTGGCGCGCCTCGAGGATCTGATCGGCCGCACCGAGCTGCTGCAGCCGCGGCCGGTGGCCCTGGCCAAAACCCAGGCCCTCGACCTCTCCTGCCTGTTGGATCCGATCCCGGCGGCGGCCGACCGCGCCTGGCTGCAGCACGATGCCGCGGCCCATGGCAACGGCCTGATCCTGGAGGATCAGCTGCTGGCTGATGCCGAGGTGATGGCGGCCATCGAGGGCCACGGCCGGCTGGAGCGCACCCTGCCGATCGTGAACACCGACCGCAGCGTGGGTGCGCGCTTGGCCGGCGAACTGGCGGCCCGCCACGGCAACACCGGCTTCCGCGGCCAGCTGGATCTCACCTTTGAGGGGGCCGCCGGCCAGAGCTTCGGTGCCTTTGTGCTGCAGGGCATGAACGTGCGCCTGGTGGGCGAAGCCAACGACTACGTGGGCAAGGGCATCAACGGCGGCTGCATCACCGTGGTGCCCCCCGCCGGCGGCCACGACCCCGGCAGCCAGGTGATCCTCGGCAACACCTGCCTTTACGGTGCCACCGGCGGCGAGTTGTTCGCCCTGGGCCGCGCCGGTGAGCGTTTCGCCGTGCGCAACAGCGGTGCCCGCACCGTGGTGGAGGGTGCCGGCGACCACTGCTGCGAGTACATGACCGGCGGCGTGGTGGTGGTGTTGGGCAGCACCGGCCGCAACCTGGCGGCCGGCATGACCGGCGGGGTGGCTTTCCTGCTCGATGAGGACGGCCGTCTGGCGGAGCGCGTCAACCCTGAGATCGTGGCCCTCTGCGCGCTCACCACCCCCGAGCAGGAGGCCCTGCTCAAGCCGCTGCTGGAGGCCCACCTCGAGGCCACCGCCAGCGCCAAGGCCGCGGCGATCCTGGCCGACTGGCCCACCTGGAAGGGGCGCTTCCGCCTGTTGGTGCCCCCCAGCGAAAAGGCCAACCTGGGGCTGGCCGAGCGCCAGGCCGTGGCCGCCTGAGCCACCCCCCCCAGGGGGCCGGTGGGGTTTGCCGCCGTTTCGGTACGGCCCTCCGCCGGCCCGGGCGGTTGGCCCCACCGCGCGGTTCGGTTGGCCGCCGTGGCGGCACCGAATGGGATCCATAGGGTTCCGGCAGACGCAATCCAGCGCATGCCTCCCGAATTCGCTCAGCAGATGCAACAGCTGATGGCCCGGCAGATGGCGGTGGCCTTCCTGCACCATTGCGCCCGGCTCGACGCTCCGGTGAGCCTGGTGAACGGCCGCATTGAGGCCCTCGGGGACGCCCCTGAGGCCCAGGCCCTGGAGGCGGAGTTTCTGCTGGAGCCCTAGCGCGGGTGCTGCGCCATCAGCCGCTGCACCTCGCCGGCGTGGTAGCTGCTGCGGGTGAGCGGTGAGCTCACCACCTGCAGGAAGCCCAGCTCGCGTTCACCGTGGTGGCGGAACCGCTCGAATTGTTCCGGCGTCACGAAGCGCTCCACCGCCAGATGCTTGGGGCCGGGGGAGAGGTACTGGCCGATGGTCACGATGTCGACCTGGTGTTGCCGTAGGTCGGCCAACACCGACAGCACCTCGGCATCGGTTTCCCCGAGCCCCACCATCAACCCAGATTTGGTGTACACCCGCGGCCAGCCCTGCCGCACCCGTTGCAGCAGCTCCAGCGAGCGTGCGTAGATGCCCTGCGGCCGCGCCTGGCGGTAGAGCCGCGGCACGGTTTCGATGTTGTGGTTGAGCACGTCCGGGGCGGCGGCCAACACCGCCGCCAGGGCGTCCCAGTTGCCGCAGAAATCGGGGATCAGCAGCTCGATCGTGGTGCGCGGCGCCCGGCAGCGCACCTGCTCGATGCAGGCCACAAACTGGCTGGCGCCGCCGTCGCTGAGGTCGTCGCGGTTCACCGACGTGATCACCACGTGGTTGAGCCCCAGCCGGGCCACCGCCTCCCCCAGCCGTTGTGGTTCGGTGGGGTCGAGCGCCCGCACGCTCTTGTCGAAGTCGATGTCGCAGTAGGGGCAGGCCCGGGTGCAGCCCGGCCCCATGATCAAAAAGGTGGCGGTGCCGCTGGCGAAGCATTCGCCGATGTTGGGGCAGCTCGCCTCCTGGCAGACCGTGTTGAGTTTGAGGTCGAGCAGCAGGTCGGCCACGTCGCCGATGCGTTCCCGCTGGGGAGCCTTCACGCGCAGCCAGTCGGGTTTGAGCAAGGGGGTGATCCGGCCCGTGGGCATCCGTGGGATGTCAACTCTAGGAAGGCGGCTGCCCCCCCATCGCCTACACTCCGCCCATCGGGATGTAGCGCAGCTTGGTAGCGCACTTCGTTCGGGACGAAGGGGCCGCAGGTTCGAATCCTGTCATCCCGACTTTCAGCTGAGCTCAGCGCCCGGGTATCCCCGCGGGGTGACCATCCGTCCGCCCTCCACCCGGCTGCTGCTGTTGCCCACCAGCACCAGGGTGAGCATGTCCACCTGCTCCACCGGCAGCCCGCCAAGGCTGTGCAGGCTCACGGCCTCCTCCTGGCGGCCGAGCTGCCGTGCCAGCACCACCGGGGTGCTGGCCGGTCGGCCCGCCAGCAGCAGCTCCTGGGCCCGGGCCAGCTGCCAATCGCGGCCGCGGGAGCGCGGGTTGTAGAGCGCCACCACGAAATCGCCGGCGGCGGCGGCCTCAAGGCGCCGCTCGATCACCCCCCAGGGGGTGAGGCGATCGCTGAGGCTGATGGTGCAGAAATCGTGCATCAGCGGGGCGCCGGCGCGGGCCGCCGCCAGCTGCAGCGCCGAGACGCCCGGGTGCACCGTGAAGCCGGGGCGATCCCCCGGCGCCAGGGCCATCCATTGCTCCAGCGCCAGGCCAGCCATGCCATAGATGCCGCTGTCGCCCGACGACACCAGGGCCACCGTGAGCCCTTGGCACGCCAGCTCCAGGGCTTCGCGGCAGCGCTGGCGCTCCTCGGTGAGGCTGCCGTCGCTGCGCAATTGATCGGGCCGCCGCAGCGGCTCCAGCAGATCGAGGTAGAGCCCGTAGCCCACCCACACGCAGCTCTGCGCCAGGGCTTGGCGCGCATCGGGTGTGAGCAGCTCCAGGCTGCCCGGGCCGCTGCCGATCAGGTGCAGGTGCCCGCGCTGCGGGGCCCACTGCTGCTGGGCCTGGGCGATGGCCAGGGTGGCGGCGCCCTGTTCCCCCGCTTCGGCCCGGGCGATTCGTTTGGGTTGCAGCAGCCGGCTTTCGGGGCCAGCGGCCAGCAGGGCCGCCGCCTCCGCCACGCTGGCGGTGCCGTGCCGAGCTCCGCCAGCACCGCGGCCGAGGGGTTGGGCACCGCCACCGCCGCCAGCTCGGTGCTGCTGAAACAGCGCAGCGGCCACTGGCGCCGCGCCGCCAGCTCCAGCAGGGCCGGCTCATCGGCTTTGCGTTCGGCGCTGGCCAGGCCGGCCACCGCCTCGGCCGCCAGGCCGTGCTCCGCCAGGGCCTGCTCCAGCTGCCGCTCCAGCAGGCTGAGGCTGGTGCCGCGCTCGCAGCCCACGCCCAGCCACAGGGCCGGCGGATGCCAGCGGCAACCGGGGCCGCGGCGCACGCTCACCACCAGCGGGCCCGCGGCCGGTGTGCCCGGTTCGGCCGCGCCTATGCCCTCGGCGTGGAGGGCCGTCAACCCCGGCAACTGGCGCCAGCGGCCATTGCCGTGCTCGTGCTCCAGGGCCAAGGGCTGCGCCCGTTGGGCCCGTTTCATCAGGGCATCCCAATCGCCACCGCCGCGCCGCCAGCCCCAGGGGCCGCCGAAGCCATCCAACGCCAGCAGACCGGCGGCGGCGCTGGCGCCCGTGATCACCGCTTCGCCCCCCAGCAGCGCCGCCATGCGCTGCGCCAGGGCTTCACCTCCGGCGCTGTGGCCCCCCAACAGGGGAATGGCGAAACGGCCCTGGGGATCGATCACCACCACCGCCGGATCGCGGTGTTTGCCCTGCAGCAGGGGGGCCACCAGCCGCGTGATGGCGCCGCAGGCCCCCACTGCCACCAGGGCCTGAGCCTGGGGCCAGGTGTCGCTCAGAAACGCCTGCAGCTCCTGGCTTTGCCAGGTCTGCCCATCGGGCGGTAGGGCCACACGGTCGATCAGGCCGGCGTTGAGCAACCGCTGCAGCGGGGCTTCGGCCTGGGCACTGAGGCCAAATCCCCAGATCAGCGCTTCGGTCATCCCCCCAGCTTCTCCCGCAGGCCGGCCAGGGGGCCGCGGGGTGTGGGCTGCAGCAGCGATCCATCCGCCCGCACCTGCTCGCGGGCTGAGCCAGCCAAGCTGGTGGTGGGGGCCATCCGCTCGCCCGTGGCTGCGCCGCCGCTGGGGCGCTCCTGCGGCGCAACAGGCTGGGGCGGAGGCGGCAGCTCCAGATTCAGCTCTGCACGGGCGACGGGGGTGTTGGGGTGCGCCGCCGCGGTGTTCTCGCTGGGGGGCTCTTCGCTGCGCTCGGGTGCGCTGGCTGCGGCGATTTCTTCAGCGTTGTCTGGGGCGGCCGCGGTGGCTGGGGCAGGTTGGCTGGCGGCCACGGGCTCAGGGTCTTGCACCGGCTCCAGCGCCGGCTCCTCGACGGGCGCTTCCGGTGTGGGGGCTGCGACGGCCTCGGCTGACTCCGCGGCGTTCGCTGGCTCCGGTTCCGGTTCCGGCTGCGCCTCGGCATCCGGCTCTGGCTTCTGTTCGGGTTCGGGTTGCGGGTCCGGTTCGGGCGGGGCCTCGCCGCTCAGGCGTGCCAGCTCATCGGCGCTGAGGCTGGGCTTGAGCCAGGCCGGCCGGCTGCCACCGCCGATCACCACCTCCCTCACCAAGCTGTTGAAGGGGGGATTGAGGGGATCGCCGCGGCCATCCAACAGCTCCAGCTGCACCGCGTTGCTGCCGCGTTTGAAGCCCTTGAGCCAAAGGGGCGTCTGGCGGTCCACCAGGAAGCTGTCGCCGTTCACGCTCACGCGCAGGCGCCACTGGGCGTCATCGCCGCGCAGGTGCTGCAGCGGCGCATCCAGCAGCAGCCAATCGAGCAGCACCGGCTCGCCCGGCACCAGACCATCGGGGCTCACGGCGATCAGCTGGGCGCTGCCCGGTGCCGGCAGGGCGGCGGCGTTGCGGCTCACCCGGTGCAGCCGCAGTTGGCGCGTGGCCCCCGGCGCCTTCACCGCCTCCCCCCAGGGCCGGGCGGCGTACACGGTGACCCGGTGGCTACCGGGGCGCAGCTCCGGCATCGGCACCGCCGCCAAGGCATCGGGGCTGGTCAGGCGGATCGGCGGCGCGTCATCCAGCTGCACCACCACATGGGGGCCCAGGCCCAGGGGGCCGGCATCGGCAATGGGCCAGTCCTGCACCTTGAGCTGCAGGGTCCAGGGGCCCTCCGGCAGCACGCTGTTGTCGGTGGGGGCCAGCACATCCACCCGCGGTGACCGCTCATTGAGGCCCGCGTTGAGTTGTTGCACGGCGCCGGGCGGGGCCACCTCCTGCAGGGCGCCGCCGGGCACCTGGGCGGCGGCCCGGGCCCCAGGGGCTGTGTCGGTGGGGCCGGGCCGCTGCCCGCAGGCGGTGGTCACCAACAGCACCAACGACAGCACCAGGGCCACCAGGGCCCGCCTCAGGCCCCGCCTTGGTGCCGTGACCATGCCGATCCCCCCGATGCGCTGAGCGGAGCACTGCTGCATTCATTCTGCAGCGTTGCGGAGAAGCGGGCGGGGCGCAAGCCGGCAATTTCAATAGAAAATCTCTGCAGATTTGCCCAAATGTCTTAATCAACCCGCCGAAATTCGTGTTTTTTCGCTGACTGCTTGCTGCCGTGAGAGCTCAGTCCCTGACTGGCCCGGTCTCGGATTGAACCTTTGTAACTGCAGGGCCAGAGGGCTCGGATTCCGCTTTTATACTTCCGCCAGCGGTCCCCTCATTGGGGCCCAAGCTCCAGTCATGGCAGGGGGTTTCGGCTTCGGCTGAGCGCTCTGCGACTGGTGCCCATGGGGGTGCTTGGTTCGGGCTTCGGCCCTCGCCCTTCGCCTCCGTGGCTCCACTGGTGTTCCGCTCGGTGGTTTTCCGCCGGTGGCAACCAGCAGGGTGGACCTCCACCTCGACCCCGTCCCTCGAGGAACGTCTCGATGACCATCAGCCCACCAGAGCGTGGGAAGGCCAAGGCCCAGGTCGACCGGGTGAACAACCCGGCCACCTTCGAACTGTTCGGCAAGCCCGGCCATTTCGACCGCAGCCTGGCCAAGGGTCCCAAAACCACCACCTGGGTTTGGAACCTCCACGCCAACGCTCACGACTTCGACAGCCACACCAGTGATCTCGAAGAGGTCAGCCGGAAGATCTTTTCGGCCCACTTCGGTCACCTGGCCGTCATCTTCATTTGGCTGAGCGGTGCC
>RHBP01000096.1 GCA_010030955.1 Synechococcaceae bacterium WBB_10_009
GGCTCTGCTGCAACGCTCTCTTGATGTGGACGCGCGCACCGCAGATCCCGAGAACCAGGTCGATGGTTTTCTGGGGGCGGGACTTCCCCGCAAAGCACGCCTGTGGAGCAAGGCTGGCTGGATGAGCCAGGCTCGCCATGATGCCGCCTACATCGAGCTCGAGGGCTGCGCGCCCACCCTGCTGGTTGTCATGAGCGAGGGCGCGCACTGGGCGGATGATGCCGAGCTGCTGCCGGCCATCAGCACCCGGCTCATGGGTGTTGGTTGATCGGTCGGGTTGCCAGCCGAGAGCAGGGCTGCCGCGTGAAGGGGGCCTGGACAAGGACCAGGCCACGCAGAACTGGGAAACGGAGAGGGAGGGATTCGAACCCTCGACAGAAGTTGCCTCCTGTAACTCCTTAGCAGGGAGCCGCTTTCAACCACTCAGCCACCTCTCCAGCGGCCCGGGAAGCTTATCAGCCCTGGCCCCCGCCGTCGGGCCGGTGGGGCTCCTGCAGGGGCAACCGCGGCAGACGGTGCTTGAAGCCGCAGAGGATCTCCCAGGGGATGGTGCCGCAGGGCTCGCTCCAGGCCAGCGGATCGATGCGGGCGCCACCGTCCTCCCCCAGCAGGGTCACCACCGCCCCCTGGTCCAGCTCCGGCACATCGGTGGCATCGAGCACCAGCTGGTCCATGGTGATGGCGCCCACCTGGGGCACCGGCCGCCCCTGGAACAGCACCTGCAGGCGGTTGGAGAGCAGCCGCGGCACCCCATCGGCGTAGCCGATGCCCACCACCGCCAGGCGGCTGGGGCGGCTGGTGGTGAAGCGGTGGCCGTAGCTCACCCCCACGCCGGCGCTCACCGTGCGGATCAGGCTGACCCGCGCCCGCACCTGCATGGCCGGCTGCAGCGCCAGCTCACCCCCCAGGTGGGCCGCGGGACGGTGGCCGTAGAGGGCCAGGCCCACGCGCACCAGGTCGTAGTGGAGGCCGGGGCTGCGCAGGGTGGCGGCGGA
This sequence comes from Synechococcaceae bacterium WBB_10_009, assembly GCA_010030955.1. GTDB lineage: Bacteria > Cyanobacteriota > Cyanobacteriia > PCC-6307 > Cyanobiaceae > Vulcanococcus. The sequence goes on from RHBP01000096.1 coordinate 996, forward strand.
ATTGGCCAGGTGGCGGCAGCCGCTGGGCAGGCCCGCCTGGTGCAGGCCCGAGAGCACCGCATCAAAGTGCTGCTGCTGGCGCCGGGTGAGGGGGTCGAGGCCGGCCCCGGGGGCATCGGCATCGGCGAGATGGGAATACAGGCCCGCCAACTCCACCGCCTCCAGGGCGGCGATCGCCTCCACCAGCCGCTGCCCCTCCTGCCAGGGGGCCCCCAGCCGGGCCATGCCGGTGTCGAGCTTGAGGTGCACGGCCATGGCGCGGCCGCTGCCGGCCGCCAGGTTCTGGCAGAGCAGGGCTTCGCGCATGCCGCTGAGGGTGGGCATCAACTGCCAGTGCAGGCAGGCCCGCAGCTCATCGGGGTGGGTGAGGTTGCCGAGCACCAGCACCGGCTGGTGGAGCCCCGCCTGGCGCAGCTCCACCCCCTCCTGCAGGGTGGCCACCCCAAAACAACGGGCCCCACCGGCGGCGGCGGCGCGGGCCACGGGCACGGCCCCATGGCCATAGCCATCGGCCTTGACCACCGCCATCAGAGCGCTGCCGGGGGCCAGGGAGCGGCAAAGGCTGCGGGCGTTGGCCTCCAGGGCGGCCTCGTTCACCTCCACCCAGGCCCGCTGGCGCGGGTGGGGCCAGGGCTGAGCGCGGGGCTGGGGCCAGGACTCCGACATGCCCTAACGCGTTGCGCAAAGGGTAGGCATGGTTGCGTACCACACTGGCCAGCGCCCCTAGCATGGCGCCATGGGCCAGGTTCTGGTACTCAACGCCTCCTATGAGCCGCTGAACATCACCAGCTGGCGCCGCGCCACGGTGATGCTGCTCAAGGGCAAGGCCGAGGGCCTGGAGCACGCCCATGACCAGCTGCTGCGGCCCGGCCTCAACCGCCCCACGGTGATTCGGCTGCGCCAGTTCGTGCGGGTGCCGTTCCGGCCGCTGCCGCTGACCCGCCGCAACGTGTTCCACCGCGACGGCCACCGCTGCCAGTACTGCGGCATCAGCAGCGAGCGCCTCTCGATCGACCACATCCTGCCCCGCAGCCGCGGCGGCCCCCACAGCTGGGACAACGTCACCACGGCCTGCCTGCGCTGCAACGTGCACAAGGGCAACCGCACGCCGCGGGAGGCGGGCATGCTGCTGGCGCGCCAGCCGCGCCGCCCCCTCAGCGGCCCCCTGTTTGAGGCCCAACGGCAGATGGCCAGCGGCGGCCACCACGAATGGGCCAAGTACGTCGACGGCTGGGAGGGCGAGGCCGGCGACGCCGCCGCGCTGGTGGCCTGAACCGGCCTTAGGCCTCGAGGCCGGTGCCCTGCAGCGCCAGCTCCTCCAGCTGCCGCCGCTGCTCCGCCGACACGCAGGCGCCGATCAGCTCCGCCAGCTGGCCCTGCAGCACCGGCTCCAGGGAGAAGTTGCGGCCCAGGCGGTGGTCGGTGGTGCGGTTGTCTTTGTAGTTGTAGGTGCGGATCTTTTCGCTGCGGTCGCCGCTGCCCACCTGCGCCAGCCGGGCGGAGCGCTCCTTGGCGTTGGCGGCCGCCAGCTCCCGCTCGTAGAGCTTGGCCCGCAGGATCTCCATCGCCCGCTCGCGGTTCTGCAGCTGGGAGCGCTCCTGGGTGCAGAACACTCGGATGCCGGTGGGTTTGTGCAGCAGATCCACCGCCGTCTCCACCTTGTTCACGTTCTGGCCGCCGGCGCCGCCGGAGCGGGCGGTGCTGATCTCGAGGTCGCCCGGGTCGATCTGCACCTCCACCGGATCGGCCTCCGGCATCACCGCCACGGTGGCGGTGGAGGTGTGCACGCGGCCCTGGGATTCGGTGGCGGGCACCCGCTGCACGCGGTGCACGCCGGCTTCAAACTTCAGCTGGCTGAACACCCCCTCCCCCTGGATGGCGAGGATCAGCTCCTTGTAGCCCCCAAGCTCCGCCTCCGAGGCGCTCACCGGCTGCACCCGCCAGCCCACGCTCTGGGCATAGCGCTCGTACATGCGGGCCAGATCACCCGCCCAGATGGCCGCCTCATCACCGCCGGCGCCAGCCCGGATCTCCAGCATCACGCTGCGCCCATCGCGGGGATCCCGCGGCAACAGGGCCACGGTGAGCTCCTGCTCCAGGGCCGCGATGCGCGGCGCCAGCTGCTCGAGCTCCTCCTGGGCCAGGGCCTCCAGGTCGGCGTCGCCGCGGTGCTCGCGCAGGAGATCCCGCGCCTGGCGCTCCTGGCTGCGCAGGGCCAGCAGCGTGTCGTAACCCTGCACCAGGGGCTCCAGCCGCGCCCGCTCCCGGGCGATGGGCTCCAGCTGAGCGGGGTTGGCGGCCACATCCGGATCCGCCAGCTGCCGCTCGAGGCTGGCGAAGGTGATGCGGGCGGTCTCCAGGCGTTCGCTCAGGAAGGAGGCATCCATGGCAGCGGCTCAGGCCAGCAAAAAGCCGGATGCACGGGGCATCCGGCCAGGGGGTGCACCACAGGGTGCAGTGGATCCAAGGATCAGGCTTCGACGGCCTCTGGCTCAGCCGCGGCAGCGGGCTCAGCGGCAGCCTCGACGGCCTTGCTGTCGGCCTTGCTGTCCACCTTGGCGGGCTTGGCCTCGGCCTTGGCATCGGCACCACCCATGCCGTACTTGCGCATGAAGCGGTCCACGCGGCCCTCGGTGTCGAGGATCTTCTGGGTCCCGGTGTAGAAGGGGTGGTTGCCGCTCCACACGTCGACGTGGATCTCGGGGGAGGTGGAGCCGGTGGTCATCACCACCTCTCCATTGCAGATCACCTTGGCGTCGGGATACCAGGTGGGATGGATGTCGGCCTTCGGCATGACGGAAACGGGGCTGGGGGGCAGCGGCTGAATCAGCGCTTGGAGAACTGAGGGGCCTTGCGGGCTTTCTTGAGGCCGTACTTGCGGCGTTCCTTGGCGCGGGGGTCGCGGCTGAGGTGGCCTTCGGTCTTCAGGGGCTTGCGGTTCTCGGAGGAGAGCTCGCACAGGGCCCGGGCGGCGCCTTGCTTGATCGCATCGGCCTGGCCGGTGAGGCCACCGCCGCGCACGTTCACCAGCAGGTCGTACTCGCCGGCCAGACCGAGGGTCTGCAGGGGGGCCTTCACCGCCGCCAGGTAGACGGGGTTGTAGTTGAGGTAGTTGTCGCCGGGGCGGCCGTTGATGGTCACGCTGCCGGTGCCGGGAACAACACGCACGCGGGCGACGGCGGTCTTGCGACGGCCCGTGCCCCAGTAGACGACTTGATTGGTGCTCATTGGGCGGAAGCGGCGGGGTCGAGGGCGAGGGCCTGGGGCTGCTGGGCGGCGTGGGGGTGCTCAGCACCCTTGTAGACCTTCAGCTTGCGGAACAGCTGACGGCCGAGGGCGTTGTGGGGGAGCATGCCCTTGACGGCCTTCTCGATGATCCGCTCGGGCAGGCGGGCCTGCAGGGCGGCGAAGCTCTCGGTTTTCATGCCGCCGGGGCGGCCGGAGTGGCGGCGGTACACCTTCTCGGTGAACTTGTTGCCGCTCACCTTCACCTTCTCGGCATTGATCACCATCACCACGACGAAGTCGCCGGCGTCAATGTGGGGGGCGTAGTTGGGGTTGTTCTTGCCGCGCAGCACGGAGGCCACTTCGCTGGCAAGGCGCCCGAGGGTCTGGTTCTCCGCATCCACCAGATACCACTGGCGGCTGGAGGGATCCTGAGGGGGGACGAGAGTCTTGTTCATCGCACCGGCGGGCCGGATCGGATAGGGCGCCATCACCCGCAAACGGGCAACAGGGCGGGACAGGGCGTCTGGACGGAATGTCTGGACTTGGAACGGCAGGGCACCCGACGGATCGGACGGCCGAAGCTCATGAATTGAGCTATCTCAGCGAACCTACCGCGTCGCCTGACGGGCCTCCGGGGGAGGGGTCGGCGGCACGGATGCTGCGGGGGGTGCGTCAGGGCACTCCAGCAAAAACCGCGGTTGGCAATCATACCAGGCGGTAGCGGGGAACACCGGTTGCGGGTAGCCCACCCGCAGCAGGCACAACCCCTGAGGCGGCGCCGCCTCCTTCACCTGATCGCGGGCGCCGCTGCGCCAGCGCCGCTCGAAGGCCTCGAGGCTGAGGCGCCCCTCCGCCACCGCCACCAGCTGCCCCATCACCAGGCGCACCATGCCGTAGAGAAAACCGCTGGCCTGGAGCTCCACCTCGATCAGGTCGCCGCGGCGCAGCACGCTCACCTCCTGCAGGGTGGTGCGGGAGTGGGAGCGGGAGCTGCCGGCCCGCTCGAAGGCAGCGAAATCGTGCTCCCCCAACATCCCCTCCAGGGCCCTGCGCATCAGGGCCTCATCGAGGGGCACCTGGTAGCGGTGCCAACTCCAGGGGGCCAGAAAGAGGTTGGGCAGCCGGCCGTTGTAGAGGGTGTAGCGGTAGCGCCGGTAGGACGCCGAGAAACAGGCGTGCCAGTCGGCGGGCACCGCCGCCGCCGCCCGCACCCGGATCGAGGCCGGCAGGCGACCGTTGAGGGCTGCGGCCCAGCGTGGCGCGGGAATCGGCCCGGCCGCCTCGAAGTGCACCACCTGGCCGGCGGCATGGACCCCGGAATCGGTGCGCCCAGCGGCAACGGCCCTGGCGGGCCGCTGGGGATCCAGCGCCGCCAGGGCCGTTTCCAGGGTTTCCTGGACGCTGGGGTCGCGGGGCTGGCGCTGCCAGCCGCAATAGGCCGCCCCGTCGTACTGCAGGCAGAGGGCGATGCGGCCCAGGGGTCTCAGACCAGCTCGATGATCGCCATCTCGGCGTTGTCGCCGCGGCGGGGCACCGTGCGGATGATGCGGGTGTAGCCGCCGTTGCGGTCGCCGTAGCGCTCCTGGGCCTTGTCGAACAGGGCGTGCACCAGTTGCTTGTCGTAGATGTAGCCGATGGCGCGGCGACGGGCGGCGAGGCTGCCGTCCTTGGCCAGGCTGATCATGCGCTCGGCTTCGTCACGCAGGGCCTTGGCGCGGGCCTTGGTGGTGGTGAGGCGACCTTCGCGGATCAGCTGCGTGGTCAGGGCGCGCAGCATGGCTTTGCGTTGGTCGGCGGGGCGTCCCAGCTTGGGAACTCGGCACTGGTGGCGCATGGCTCAAACGGGTGGAAACGAACGGGTGAACACGGGGCGGTTCAGGGTGTGTGCTGCGGGGCCGATCAGGCGCCGGCGCGGCTCTGGGGCAGGGAGATGCCGATGCGCTCGAGCGCCTCAATCACCTCATCGGCAGACTTGGAGCCGAAGTTTTTGATCTCTAGCAGGTCTTCATAGCTGAAGCCCATCAGATCCGAGACCGAGTTCACCTGGGCGCGCTTGAGGCAGTTGTAGGCGCGCACCGACAGATTCAGCTCCTCGAGAGGAATCTGGGCCTCCGCGGAGGGCTCGGGCTCCAGGCCGGGCTCATCCACCATGGTGAGGCTGGCCAGGGGCTGGAACAGGGCGATCAGCTGGTTGGCCGCCTGGGCCATGGCGTCGTCGGGGGTGACGGAGCCGTCGGTTTCGATCTCCAGGCGCAGGCGCTCACGGGCGGAGCCGCCCTCACCCACGGCGGTTTCATCCACGCTGTAGTTGACGCGGCGCACGGGCATGAACACGGCATCGATCTGC
>RHBP01000097.1 GCA_010030955.1 Synechococcaceae bacterium WBB_10_009
TGGCGGCGGTGCCGCCGCTCCAATCGCAGCGTTGCATCCGCAGCCCTGAGGGGGCGGCGATGGCGGCCAGCTCCAGCCCCGCCAGCAGCAGACCCTGGCGCACGGCCGCCGCACTGCAGTAGGTGAGCAGCCGCCCCCCGGGGGCCAGCAGGGCCGCCAGCCCCGCCAGGAATTCCAGGCTCCACAGCTGCGGGCAGCGGCTGGGGGAGAACGGATCCATCAGCACCAGATCCACCTGGCCCCGCCGGGCGTCGATCAGCTCCGGCAACCGCTGCCGCGCATCCCCCCAGAGCATCTGCGGGCCTTCGCACAGCGCCTGCAGATGCTCCAGGGCCTTCGGTTGCCACTGGTGGCGAAACCCGCCATCCGCCAGGGCCAGGCGCAGCGGTTCGCGGTCGAGCTCCAGGCCCCACCAGTCGAGCTCCAGCCCCGCCGCGGCGACGGCCTCCAGCAGGGCGGCGCTGTTGCTGCCGGTGCCCATGGCCACATCCACCACCCGCAGCCGTTGGCCCGGGGTCCAGCGCTCCAGGGCCGCGGGGGCCACGAATTTGCTGCGCGCCTCCGCCAGGGCGCCGCGGCCGCTGTGGAACCCCTCCCCCACCGCCGGACTGAACAGGCTGAAGCTGCCGTCTTCAGTGCGGAACGGCTGCAGGGATCCTTCAGTCGACACCCCTGCTGAACCGGCCTGTGGCCTTCATGATCAGGTACAGGGCAAAGCCGGTGAGCACCGTGTTGAGCCCCATGTCGATCAGTTTGCCCAGCTCGATCGTGTTGTCGAAGTAGGCCACCGACCATTGGTGCCAGTTGCCGGCATGCAGCAGCGGCATCAGCAACGGCATCAGCAGGTCGTTGCTGAGGGAGCGGGTGATCTCCGTGATCTGCTGGCCGACCACCATGGCCACCGCCACCTCCAGCGCCAGGCCCCGGCGCAGGAAAAACGCGGCGTAGTCCCGCAGCACGCCCTTCAGCATCACCAGCGCCTGAGCCCGTCGCCCCCAGCTTGGGCAGCGGGCCGGTGGGCGTTGTTGGCGTTGCGGACTTTTCTTTCGCTTTGGGCTCAGGCCTGCAGCCGCTCCAGGTCGTGCCAGAAGCCGGGGTAGGACACGGCCGCCGCCTCGGGTCGCTCCAGGGCCGTGGCACCGTTGGCGATCTGGGCCGCCACCGCCAGGCTCATGGCCACCCGGTGGTCGGTTTCGCTGTCCACCGCCGCGCCGTGCAGCTGCACGCCGCCCTCGATGGCCATGCCATCGCTGAATTCCTCGATCCGGGCCCCCATGGCCCCCAGCTGCCGAGCCATCACCGCCAGCCGGTCGGTTTCCTTCACCCGCAGCTCCTCGGCGCCGCTGACGCGGCTCACCCCGTCGGCGCAGCAGGCGGCCACCGCCAGCACTGGGATCTCATCCACCAGCCGTGGAATCAGCTCGGCGCCAATCGAAAAGGCTTGCAGCGGCCCGTGGCTCACCCGCAGGTCGCCCACCGGTTCGCCGGCCACATCGCGGGCGTTGAGCACCTCGATGCGGGCGCCCATCTGCGCGAGCACATCGAGGATGCCGGTGCGGCTGGGGTTGAGCCCCACGTTCTCCACGGTGAGGTCGGCGCCGGGGGTGATGGCGCCAGCCACCAGCCAGAAGGCGGCGGAGCTGATGTCGCCCGGCACCACCACCTCCTGGCCCCGCAGGTTGCTGCCGGGGGTCACGGTGACCTCCGTGTTGCCGCTGCCGCCCACGCTGAGGCTGGCGCCGAAGGCCCGCAGCATGCGCTCGCTGTGGTCGCGGCTCTGCACCGGCTCGATCACCGTGGTGGGCCCCTCGGCGGTGAGGGCCCCCAGCAGCAGGGCGCTCTTCACCTGGGCGCTGGCCACGGGGGTGCGGATCACGGCGCCCCGCAGGGCCTGGCCCTGGATCGCCAGTGGCGCCAGGTTGCCCCCCTGGCGGCCGGCGATGGTGGCGCCCATCTCCGCCAGCGGGCCCCCCACCCGTTTCATCGGCCGGCGGCGCAGCGAGTCGTCGCCGGTGAGCACGAAATGGCGCCCGCGGCGGCCCGCCAGCAACCCCAGCATCAGGCGCATGGTGGTGCCGGAGTTGCCGCAATCGAGGATCGAGCTGGGCTCCTGGAAGCCGTCGAGCCCCACCCCGTGCACCAGCACCGGCTGGCCCGCTTCGATCGGCGACACCTCCACCCCCATGGCCCGCAGGCAGGCGGCGGTGCTGAGCGGATCCTCCGCCGGCAGCAGGCCCTCAATGCGGGTGATCCCCTCGGCGATGGCCCCGAACAGCAGCGCCCGGTGGGAAATCGATTTGTCGCCCGGCACCCGCACCCGGCCCCGGAGGCTGCGGCCGGCGGTGGTTCCCAGGGCGAGGGGCATGGGGCTGCAGGGGCAATGGTTGCGAGCGTAGGCATTGGCCCGCCGGCCCTTTCCCCGCTAGACCGTGGGCAGCTGCCCCGCGGCCATGGCCCTCGCGTCCCCCGACGAACTCGCCACCCTGTTTGCCTTTCTGGGGCAGATCCAGGCGGATCCCGAGCTGCGCCAGCAGCTCAATGAGGTGTGCACCGCCGATGAGGTGGCGGCCATCGCCGCGGCGCGGGGCCACGGCTTTGCGGCCGCCACGCTGCTGCAGTTGTTTGAGCGCTGCAACGAGGCCCCGATGGCCCGCAGCGGCTTGATGGACGAAAAACTGATTCGCGTTTACCTGCAACGGGACGCGCTGGCCCCCTAGCCCAGCATCACGCCGCCGTCGTTGCTGAGGCTCTCCTGCCAGCTGCGCAGGTCGAACACCAGTTCCTGCAGGCTCAGCCCCTGCAGCTCCCGGTCGAGGGCCTGCTGCAGCCGTTTGCTGAGGCTGCGCAGCACCAACTGCTCGGCCCGTGGGCTGGGCTGCTCGGGCTCGAGCAGCGCCAGCGGGGCCCCCACCGCCTCCAACACCTCCGCCACCCGGATCGCCGCCGCCGGCCGCGCCAGGCGGTAGCCCCCCTGCCGCCCGCGTCGGGCCTCCACCAGGCCGGCGCGGCGCAGGTCGAGCAGCAGCTGCTCGAGCATCGGCGCCGGCAGCCCCTGGGCGGCGGCCACGCTGGTCACCGACAGCCATTGCTGCGGTTCCTGGGCCAGCTGCAGCAGCGCCTGGAGGGCCTGCACGGCGCTGCGGCGCAGGGGGGCCACGGCGTCCTCAGCGGCGCGGGCCGTTGCTGGCCAGCCGCTGCAGCACCTGCTCCAGGGCGTACCCGAACAGGGCCGGATCGGGGTCCTTCCCGCCCACATCCGACAGCCCCAGCTCCGCCCAGCGGCCATCCAATCGCGCCTCCAGCTCCGCCGGCCGCGCCAGCGGTTCGCCCCAGGGGTGGTTGCGCTCCGGCCCCACCTTGGTGGTGGCGTCGATCGCCAGGCGCCCCCCCAGTCCCAGCTGCTCGCTGGCGAAATCAAGGCTGTCGAAGGGGGTGTTCTCCACCACCATCAGGTCGCGCTGGGGGTCCACCAGGGCACTGATCGCCCAGATCACCTGGCGTGGGTCGCGGATGTTGATCGCCTTGTCGACCACCACCACAAACTTGGTGTAGGTGAACTGGGGCAAGGCGCTCCAGAAGGCCATGGCGGCACGGCGCGCCTGGCCGGGGTAGGCCTTGTCGATGGCGATCACCGCCAGCTTGTAGCTGAGCCCCTCCATCGGCAGGAAGAAATCCACGATCTCCGGGATCTGCTGCCGCAGGATCGGCGTGTAGATCCGGTTGAGGGCGATGGCGAGCATCGCGTCCTCCTTGGGGGGCCGGCCGCTGAAGGTGGTGAAGTAGATCGGATCGCGCCGCTGGGTGACGCACTGGATGCGCACCACCGGCGAGTCCTCCACGCCGCCGTAGAAGCCCATGTGGTCGCCAAAGGGGCCATCGGGCAGCACCTCCCCCGGGGTGATCGTGCCCTCGAGCACCACCTCGCTGTGGCTGGGCACCTCGAGGTTCACGGTTTTGCACTTGGCCAGGCGCACGCCCTCGCCGGCGTAGAGCCCGGCGAACAACCATTCGCTCAGCTGCACCGGAATCGGCGTGGCGGCCGCCATCACCAGCAGCGGGTGCACGCCGATGGCCACGGCGATCTCCAGGGGCTTGCCCATCTCCGCGGCCTTGCGCAGGTGGCGGGCGCCGCCGCGCACGCTCAGCCAGTGCACGGTCATCGTGTTGATCGACTGCTGCTGCAGCCGGTACACACCCACGTTGGGGGTGCCGGTTTCCGGATCCTTGGTGATCACCAGCCCGAGGGTGACGATCCGCCCCGCATCCCCCGGCCAGGGCCGCAGCAGCGGCAGGGCATCGAGGTTCACCCGCTCGCCGCGGAACACCTGCTGGTGGCAGGGGGGCAGCAGGTCGAGGTCGGGCTTGGCCTTGAGCAGATCCAGCAGCACCGAGCCGAAGCGCAGCGCCTCCTGGGCCCCCTTGGGCGGGCGCGGTTGCTGCAGCAGGGCCAGCCGCTCGCCGAGCTGCTCGAGCTCCTCGGCCCGCTCCATGCCCATGCTCCAGAGCACCCGCTCCACGGTGCCCATCAGGTTCACGGCCACCGGCATGGTGCTGCCGATCACGTTCTCGAACAGCAGCGCCGGGCCGCCGCAGCCCAGCACCCGATCGGCGATGGCGGAGAGCTCCAGATCGGGATCCACCGGCGCGGTGATCCGCCGCAGCTGGCCCCGCTGCTCGAGCAGCTCAAGAAAGCCGCGCAGATCACGCCGGGACCCCATCACGCTCCGAAAACCGGCCTGGTGGTGCCTACTGTGACGCACCCCTTCCGCCACCGCGGCCGTGCAGATCTTCTACTTCCACACCTCGGAGTGCGTGCCGGCGGTGACGCCGGCGGCCGAGGGCGGCCCCGATGCCGCTGTGGTGATCGATGTGCTGCGGGCCACCACCACCATCGCCTGGTCGCTGCAGAACGGCGCTGAGGCGGTCCAGGCCTTCGCCGACCTGGCCGGCCTGGAGGCCGCCGCCGCCGCCTGGCCCGCCGAGCGGCGCCTGCGGGCCGGTGAACGGGGCGGCAAACGGGTGGATGGCTACGACCTGGGCAACTCCCCCCTGGCGGTGACGCCGGACTGCGTGGGCGGCAAGCGCATCTTCATGAGCACCACCAACGGCACCCGTTCCCTGGAGGCGGTGCGCGCCGTGCCCCTGCTGGTGACCGCCTGCCTGCCCAACCGCACCGCCGTGGCGCGGCGCTTGATCGAGCGCGACTGCCGCCAGGTGTGGATCGTGGGCAGCGGTTGGGAGGGGGATTACTCCCTCGAGGACAGCCTGGCCGCCGGGGCGGTGGTGTCGGCGGCCCTGGAGCTGGCGGTGTCGCCCCACGTGGGCGTGCGCTGCGGCAACGACGAGGCCCTGGCGGCCCTGGCCCTCTGGCAGCAGTGGCACCACGACACCGAAACCTGCCTGCGGGCCGCCAGCCACGGCCAGCGGCTGATCGGCATCGGCAACCACGACGCCGACTTCGCCTGCTGCGCGTCGGTGGACAACCTCACGATCGTGCCGACCCAGACCAGCCCCGGTGTGCTCCAGGCCGCTTGAGCCGTTTGCCAGCCCCCTTACAGTGCGGCCGGCGGTGGAACTCCAGTTTTGACCAGCTTTCTCGCGGCAGCGATCCAGCTCAACAGCACGGCTGATCCCGAGCAGAACTTCGCCGCCGCCGAGGAACAGATCGACCTGGCCGCCCGCCGCGGCGCCGACCTGGTGGGCCTGCCCGAGAACTTCGCCTTCATGGGCGACGACGACCAGCGCCTGGAGCTGGCCGCCACCCTGGCGGAGCGCGCCCAGCGCTTCCTGGTGACCATGGCCCGCCGCTACCAGGTGACCCTGCTGGGGGGCGGCTACCCCGTGCCCGCCGGCGACCGGCTCACCAGCAACCGCGCTGAGCTGGTGGGCAAGGACGGCCAGATCCTGGCCACCTACGACAAGATCCACCTCTTCGATGTGGACCTGCCCGACGGCAACACCTACCGCGAATCGGCCACGGTGAAGCCCGGCCTGCAGCTGCCGCCCGTGGTGGAGGTGCCGGGGTTGTGCCGCGTGGGCCTCTCCATCTGTTACGACGTGCGCTTCCCGGAGCTCTACCGCCACCTGGCCGGGGCCGGCGCCGACGTGCTGTTCATCCCGGCGGCCTTCACCGCCTTCACCGGCAAGGACCACTGGCAGGTGCTGCTGCAGGCCCGGGCCATTGAGAACACCACCTACGTGGTGGCACCGGCCCAGACCGGCAGCCACGGCGGCCGCCGCCAGACCCACGGCCACGCCCTGGTGATCGACCCCTGGGGCACCGTGCTGGCCGACGCCGGCACCGGCCCCGGCCAGGCGGTGGCCCCGGTGGATGTGGCCCATCGCCAGCGCATCCAGGCCCAGATGCCCAGCCTGCAGCACCGGCGCCCCGCCCTGTTCTGAGCGGTGAGCGCCCCCCTGTTCCACCGCCTGCGGGCGCGTCTGCCGGGGTTGCTGCTGGCGGCGGCCCTG
>RHBP01000098.1 GCA_010030955.1 Synechococcaceae bacterium WBB_10_009
ATCGGCCTGCAGGCCGATGAACAGGGGTTTGATGGGCTGCTGGATCGCTTCGTGGCCCGCGGCGATGTGCAGATCGACCTGGCCGGAGGCCGCCTGCTGGCGGATCGGCTGGAGTACGAAACCAAAACCCGAACGCTCTACATCGCCGGGCGGGTGCGCTTCTGGCGCGGCGAGCAGTATTTCCAGGCCAACAGCCTGCGCTACAGCCTGGCGGAAAACCGCGGCGACGCCGAGGCGGTGTACGGGGTGGTGGATTTCGACACCACCGAGGTCGACTTCGACCTGGAGGCCGCCCCCTCGGTGGCACCGCCACCGCTGAGCTATTGGCCCCGATCCACACCCTTCCAGGCCAGCCGCTTCCTCGTGGAGCCGGCCAACCTCAGGCCACGGGCCAGCGGAGCACTCAGCAACAAGCCCTTGGCCACGGCCCAGAGCCGCAGCCTGCTGGCGGGCCTGAGCACTAGCAGCAGCCTGGGCAGCGACGCCAGCGGCGGTCGCCCGGCTCCCCTGAGGCTGCGCGATTGGCGCACGCCACCGGTGGTGCTGATGCCGGAGGCCCGCTCCATGGCCTGCCCCCCCCTGATCCCAGCGATCCCCAACTGGCATCCCTACCCGAATGCGATCACCGCCTGGGGGTATGGCCAATCGATCGACGCCAACTTTGGCGATGCCTTTTATTTCAACGGCCGCATGCGGCCCGAATACCTCTGGGGGTTCAACGTCAACCGACGGCTGATCGACGCGGGGCCCTTGGCGCTGGAATTTGATTCCAACGCGCTGCTGCACACCGCCAACTGGCAGCGGGGAGGGCCTTACAACAACACCTACCCCAACGCGCCGTTGCCCCCGCAGACGTTCGGCGAGTTCACCGGGGGCCTGGGGCTGCGGGCCTGGGTGCAGCCCTGGCTCAGCCTCGGCTTCATTCAGGGGGTGAGCTTGCTCACCGACAACAGCCTCTACGAACAAACCTTCCGAGGCAGCTACCAAACCTTCCTCAACTACCTCGGCTTCGAAGTCGAGGCCCTGGTGAAGCCGCAATGGTCAGTGGTGGGGCGCCTGCACCACCGCTCCGGGGCCTACGGCACCTACGGCGGCGTCAGCGAGGGCAGCAACGCCTACCTGGTGGGGGTGCGCTACCGCTTTGGCGAATCGGCCCCGGCCCCGGTGGCTCCGGAGATGCCGGCGCCCCAAAGCTGCCCCGGCGCCCCACCACCCGGCCAAAAGCTGCCGGCACCACTGGGCGAGCAGCTCAACCAGGTGGCCCAGGGCAGCCGCCAGCAGGCGGAGGGCCAGGTGCCCGCCGCCGAGATCCAGCCCCGCCAACCGCTGGGCAACCCCTACGCCGAAGAACAGGAGCGGCACCGGGCGATCGATGCCGCCGTGGATCAGCGGGTGCGCGACGTGCGCTTCGTGCGCAGCCTCAAGCTGGAGCGCCGCCAGGGGGGCTTCCGCTACGACCAAACCACAGAAGCGCGCCAGTTCGGGCAGGCCCAACCCCAGCAGCTGATGGGCTTCTACGGCGATCAGAAGCTGGTGGAGGGTCAGGTGAGCCGTTGGCGCTTCCAGGCCGAGCGCATCACGATCACGCCCACGGGCTGGCAGGCCGAGCGGGCGGCATTCACCAACGACCCGTTCACACCATCGCAGTCGTGGCTGGATCTGCAAACCGTCGTGGCGCAGGACCTCGGTGAGGGCAAAACCAAGATCAAGGCCAAACGCAGCCGCCTGATCTTGGAAAACCGGTTGCCGATTCCGATGCGCCGCAACCTCACCCTCGAGAAAGAGAAGCCGGTGGACAACCGCTTCGTGGTGGCCGATGACGGCATCGACCGCAGCGGCGTCTACTTCGGCTACAAGCTGCCCGAGTACGACATCCCCAAAACCCAAGCCAAGCTCAAGCTGGAGCCGCAGTTCATGGTGGCCCGTGCCTTGAACGGCTCCGTGAGCACCTACCCGTTGCCCGGTTCCCCAGTCGGAGCCCCCAACGCCACCCAGCCGGCCCAGATCGGCGATCTGTTCGGTGCCATGGCGAAGGTGGAAGGCAAGATCTTCGGCTTTGCCACCTCCGACTTCGCCGTCAGCCTGTCGACCCTCAACCCGAGCAACTTCGCCAACGGCACCCGCAGCTGGGGCGATTTTTCCCGCTCCTTCCAGCTGCCCAATCTGGGAATTCTGCCCGCCAGCACCTACACCACCAGGCTCTACGGCGCCTACCGCTACCGCAGCTTCAATGGCTCCCTGGGTTATCAGGATGTGTATTCAGCGGTGGGGGCGTCGCTGGAGAACACCGGCAAACTGAAGCCCTTGGGGGCGATCAGCAACAACTACTTCTGGCGTGCCTCCTTCGGCAATTACCAGGGCACCACCTTCGCCAGCAACAGCCCGACGGGCACCACCATTTCACAAACCATCGGCGACAGCACGCGCGCCAGTTTCTATGGCGCCATCAACAGCAGCGTGCCGATCTGGACCGGCAAACCCCGCAACGGCGACGACCCCAAATCCACCCAGAACACCCCCACGCCGATCATCCCAGGGCTGAGCATCAACACGGTGACCAGCACCGCCCTCGACTACTACGGCAATGGCTCCAACCAAAACCTGATCAGCTTCACGGGCGGCCCCACGCTGACCCTGGGCAGCTTCACCAAAAACTTCTTCGATTACACCCAACTCACGATCACCGGCGGCGGCACCCTGCAGCAGGGGGCAAGCCTGTTCGCCTTCGACCGCAACGTCGACCTGGCCACCCTCGGCATCGGCTGGACGCAGCAGCTGTTTGGCCCGCTGCTGTTCAACCTCGGCCTTGGCTACAACGTCGACCCCAGCTCGCCGTATTTCGGCTACACCACCAACGCCTACGGCGAACTGCGCTGGCAGCGCCGCGGCTACGAGTTCGCGATCTACTACAGCCCCTACGAGCAGGTGGGCGGCATTCGCGTGAAGCTCAACGACTTCAACTTCAACGGCACCGGCGTGCCCTTTGTGCCCACCAAGCCGTTCAGCCCCACCCGCAACCGCCAGAGCCTCTTCTAAGGCCGACCCGGCAAGGGCGCTGGCGGCGGCGGGATCACGGGCGGCTCCTCACCGCCCACCACCAGGCCGCTGCCGCTGAAGTCGGCCCCCACAAGCACCGCCCCTTCGATCTGCACGCCGGGGGTGAGCGCCTGCAGGATCACGGCATCGCGCAAATTGGCCCGGCGCAGATCGGCATCGGTGAGGTCGGCGTTGGTGAGCCACACCTGCTGCAGCCGCGCCCCCCGCAGATCCGCCCCGGTGAGATCGGCGCCCTCCAGTGTGCTGCCGCGCAGATCGGCCCCGCGCAGGTCGGCGCCGCGAAAATCCATGCCGCTCAGCACCAGTCCCCGCAGGTTGGCGCCGCGCAGATCACAGCCCCGGCACTGCCACCAGGGGGCGGCCGCGGCCACAGCGGGACCCGGCCGGTAAGGCTGCACCACCAGGGGCTCGGCCGCCCGCACAGCACCGCCGGCCACCAGGGCGGCACCGAGGCCAAGGGCAAGCAGCGCAGGGGAGAAGGGGGCCATCGGCCGCGGGCAGTCCTGTCTTCGTCTTAGACAGTTGCGCGACTGGCCGCCACAAACGGTGACGGCCGATGACGCTCAGGCCCCGGCGAACCCCTGCAGGTAGGGCAAGCGGGCCACGGTGGCGGCCAGCTGCTCGCCGTGGGCCAGCAATTGGCCGGTGGCATCCCATTGGCCGCTCACCAGCATCTGCTGGGGCCCGGCCGCCAGGCTGAGCCCCCAACGCTCTCCGGCCCCCTCGAGAGCGGCTTGGGCCACATCCACCTGGAAATGCTCCGCCGGATGGGCAGCGGCGACCTCCTGAATGGCCAGCATCGTGGCGTGATCCGCCACCAGGCAGGGGATGCCCAGGGCCAGGCAGTTGCCGTAGAAGATCTCGGCAAAGCTTTCGCCCACCACAGCCCGAATCCCCCAACGCATCAGCGCCTGGGGGGCATGCTCACGGCTGGAGCCACAGCCGAAGTTGCGGTTCACCAGCAGGATGCTGGCCCCCTGGTGCTCGGGCCGATCAAAGGGGTGCGGGCCGGCGGAGCCGGCGGCCAGCTCAGCGCGGTCGTCGGCAAACGCCGCCGGGCCCAGGGCATCAAAGGTGACGCACTTCAGAAAGCGCGCCGGAATGATCCGGTCGGTGTCGATGTCATCGCCGCGCACCACCACGGCGCTGCCGCTGACGGTGGTGATCGCTCCGGTGGGGAAGGGACGGGTCATGGCGGTGATTCAGGCGTTGAGCAGGGTGCGGACATCGCTCACCCGGCCGTTGATGGCGGCGGCGGCCACCATCGCCGGGCTCATCAGCAGGGTGCGGCCCGTGGCCGAGCCCTGGCGGCCCTTGAAGTTGCGGTTGCTGGAGCTGGCGCTGATCTGCCGGCCCTCGAGGCGGTCGGGGTTCATGGCCAGGCACATCGAGCAGCCCGGTTCGCGCCACTCAAAGCCGGCCGCGCGGAACAGCTGATCGAGGCCTTCGGCCTCCGCCGCCGCAGCCACCTGCTCACTGCCGGGCACCACAAACGCCTTGATGCCGGGGGCCACGTGGCGGCCCTTGGCCACCGCCGCCGCCGCCTGCAGATCGCTGAGGCGGCCGTTGGTGCAGCTGCCGATGAAGCACACATCCACCGGCGTGCCGGCGATGGGGGATCCGGGCTGCAGATCCATGTAGCGGTACGCCTCCTCAGCCAGGGGCCGCTCATCGGGCGCGGTTTGCTCGAGGGTGGGCACCGTTTCATCCACGCCGATGCCTTGGCCCGGGGTGATGCCCCAGGTCACCGTGGGGGCAATGGTGGCGGCATCAAAGCGCACCTCGTCGTCGAACACGGCATCGGGGCCGCTGGCCAGGCTGCGCCACCAGGCCATGGCACGCCGCCAGGCGTCGCCGCCGGGGGCATAGGGGCGGCCCTGCAGGTAGTCGAACGTGACCTGATCAGGGTTCACGTAACCGCAGCGGGCGCCCCCCTCGATTGCCATGTTGCAGAGGGTCATCCGCTCCTCCATCGACAGGGCCTCGATGGCGGGGCCGGCGAATTCGTAGGCAAAGCCCACACCGCCCTTCACGCCCAACACCCTGATCACATGCAACACCAGGTCTTTCGCGTAGACACCTGGCTGCAGGCGGCCGTCCACCCAAATGCGGCGCACCTTGAGCTTGCCCATGGCCAGGCTCTGGCTGGCGAGCACATCGCGCACCTGGCTGGTGCCGATGCCAAAGGCAATGGCCCCAAAAGCCCCGTGGGTGGAGGTGTGGGAGTCGCCGCAGGCCACGGTCATGCCGGGCTGGGTGAGGCCCAGCTCCGGGGCGATCACATGCACGATCCCCTGGCGGCCGCTTCCCAGGCCATGCAGGGTGATGCCGTGCTCGGCGCAGTTGGCCTCCAGGGTGGCAAGCATCTCCTCCGCCAGGGGATCGGCGAAGGGGCGCGCCTGGGAGGTGGTGGGCACGATGTGATCCACCGTGGCCACGGTGCGCTCCGGATGACGCACGCTCAAACCCAGATCCTTGAGCCCTGCAAAGGCCTGTGGGCTGGTCACCTCATGGATCAGGTGCAGCCCGATGAACAGCTGGCTGGCCCCGCCGGGGAGCTCGGCCACCTGGTGCAACGTCCAGACCTTGTCAAAAAGGGTGCCGGAGCTCACGGCCTTGCGCACACGGGAATCGACGAGATTAGGGCTGCGGCCCAGCCCAACCTCAACCCAGCCGCAGCCGCAGCCGGTTGAGCGCCTCGCCGGCGCTGAGGGTCTGAATCCAGCCGCGACCGCGGCTGGCGCCGAAGCGCACCCCCTCGCTGCTGCAACCATCGGGCCCGGCCACGGCGATGTGCACCAGCCCCACGGGCTTGGCGTCGCTGCCGCCGCCGGGGCCGGCCAGCCGGTGATCGCCAGGGCCCAATCGGCGCCAGTGGCGCGGCGGGCACCCTCGGCCATGGCCTGGGCCACCGGATCGCTCACGGCACCGTGCTGCTCGAGCAGCGCCGCCGGCACCCCCAGCAGCCCCTGTTTCACGGCATTGGCGTAGGCGATCACCCCGCCCAACCACACCTCGGAGGCGCCGGGCACCGCCGCCAGGGCCGCCCCCAGGCCGCCGCCGGTGCAGCTCTCGGCCACGGCCAGGGTCTGCCCGCGGGCGCGCAACTGGCCCAGCACAACGGCGGCCAGGTCGTCGTCGTCGGCCCCGAAGCAGGCATCCCCGGTGCGGGCACGGATCTGCGCCTCCAGCGGGGCTAAAAGGGCTTCGGCGGCGGTGGTGGTCTCGGCGCAGGCGGTGAGCCGCAGCTTCACCTCACCGGCACCGGCATAGGGGGCCACGGTGGGGTTGCTCTGCTCCAGCAGATCCCCCAGCTGCTCGGCCAGGTTGGATTCACCCACCCCCCAGAAGCGCAGCAACCGGCTGGCAAAGACGCCCTGCGCCAGGCCCGCCTGGGCC
>RHBP01000099.1 GCA_010030955.1 Synechococcaceae bacterium WBB_10_009
TGCGCCCGGGCCGCTTCGACCGCCAGGTGCTGGTGGATCGCCCCGACCTCTCCGGCCGCAAGACGATCCTCGACATCTACGCCCGCAAGGTGAAGCTGGCCCCCGGCGTGGACCTCGACCGCATCGCCCAGGCCACCAGTGGCTTCGCCGGTGCCGACCTGGCCAACCTGGTGAACGAAGCGGCACTGCTGGCGGCCCGCTCCAAGCGCACGGCGGTGGAGCAGGGCGACCTCAACGAAGCGATCGAACGGGTGGTGGCGGGCCTGGAGAAGAAGAGCCGCGTGCTCCAGCCCGACGAGAAAAAGGTGGTGGCGTACCACGAGGTGGGCCACGCGATCGTGGGGCACCTGATGCCCGGCGGCAGCAAGGTGGCCAAGATTTCGATCGTGCCCCGCGGCATGGCGGCCCTGGGCTACACCCTGCAACTGCCCACCGAGGAGCGCTTCCTCAACTCCAAGGAGGATCTGGAGGGCCAGATCGCCACCCTGCTCGGCGGCCGCAGCGCCGAGGAGCTGGTGTTCGGTGAGGTCACCACCGGCGCCGCCAACGACCTGCAACGGGCCACCGACATCGCCGAGCAGATGGTGGGCACCTACGGCATGAGCGACGTGCTCGGCCCACTGGCCTACGACAAGCAGGGCGGCAGCCGCTTCCTGGGGGGCGCCAACAACCCCCGCCGGGTGGTGAGCGACGCCACCGCCCAGGCCATCGACAAGGAGGTGCGGGGCCTGGTGGATCGCGCCCATGAACGGGCCCTGGCGATCCTGCGCCACAACCGCGGGCTGCTGGAGAGCATCTCCCAGCAGATCCTGGAGAAGGAGGTGATCGAGGGCGACGACCTCAAGAGCCTTCTGGCCAGCAGCGTGATGCCGGAGCCGGCCTAGGGGTTGACGGCGGGGCCCCCGATCCCGGATAAGGGTTCTTTGGGATGGGCCGATGGCTGCCAGCTGCAGCGTCCCCGCCTTGGCCGCGCTCCAGGGCCGGGATTTCCTCTCCTCCGCCGACATCACCCCGGAGCAGACCCAGGCCCTGCTGGCCCTGGCCTCCGACCTCAAGGCCGGCCGGACCCGCATCGACCTCAGCGGCCGCAGCCTCGGCCTGATCTTCTCGAAGGCCTCCACCCGCACCCGGGTGAGCTTCACGGTGGCCATGGCCCGGCTGGGGGGCCAGACCATCGACCTCAACCCGCAGGTGAGCCAGGTGGGCCGGGGCGAGCCCGTGGCCGACACCGCCCGGGTGCTCAGCCGCTACGTGGATGCCCTGGCGATCCGCACCTTCGCCCAGGAGGAGCTGCAGGAGTACGCCCACTGGGCCTCGATCCCGGTGATCAATGCCCTCACCGACCTGGAGCACCCCTGCCAGGCCCTGGCCGATTACCTCACCCTGCAGGAACGCTTCGGCGCCGTGGAGGGGCTGACCCTGGCCTACGTGGGCGACGGCAACAACGTGGCCCATTCGTTGATGCTCTGCGGCGCCCTGCTGGGGGTGAACGTGCGGGTGGGCTGCCCCCAGGGCTACGCCCCCAGCCCGGCGGTGCTGCAGCAGGCGCAGCAGCTGGCGGGCGACCGCTGCCGCATTGAGGTGGTGCATGAGCCGGTGGCGGCGGTGCGCGGCGCCCAGGCGCTCTACACCGATGTGTGGGCGTCCATGGGCCAGGAGGAGGAGAAGGGGGCCCGCGAGCGGGCCTTCGCCGGCTGGTGCCTCAACGAGGAGCTGCTGGCGGAGGCCGATGGACGCGCCATCGTGCTGCACTGCCTGCCGGCTTACCGGGGCCTGGAGATCAGCGCCGGCGCCATGGAGGGCAGCAGCAGCCGCATCTTTGATCAGGCCGAAAACCGGCTGCACGCCCAACAGGCGCTGCTGGGGGCACTGCTGGGCGGTTGCCAGCCGTAGCGCCAAGCGGTACAAATGTATTGACGCCCCCTTGATCCGCCGGTGCCCGCTGGAACGCCCGAACCGCTCACCTCAGCCCAACAGGAGCTCTACGACTGGCTGACGGACTACATCGGCCAGCACCGCCACAGCCCCTCGATCCGCCAGATGATGGAGGCCATGGGGCTGCGTTCGCCGGCGCCGATCCAGAGCCGCCTGCGGCACCTGCAGCAGAAGGGCTGGATCACCTGGCAGGAGGGCCAGGCCCGCACCCTGCAGCTGCTGGGCGGGTTCAACGCCGGCATCCCCGTGCTGGGGGCCGTGGCGGCCGGCGGCCTGGTGGAAACCTTCGACGACGTGCGCGAGCGGCTCGACCTGGCGCCCGTGCTGGAAACCCGCGGTCTGTTTGCCCTCACGGTGAACGGCGATTCGATGGTGGATGCCCACATCGCCGATGGCGACGTGGTGCTGATGGAGCCGGTGGCCGAACCCAGCCGGCTGCGGGAGGGCACGATCGTGAGCGCCCTGGTGCCGGGTAGCGGCACCACGCTCAAGCACTTCCACCGCGACGGCCGCCAAGTGCGGCTGGAGGCCGCCAACCCCGCCTACGCGCCGATCGTGCTCGATGCCGACCAGGTGGCGATCCAGGGCAAGCTGCTGGCGGTGTGGCGCCAGGTGTGAGCCCAGGGCCACCGCCCCCTGCGGTGTAAGCTCGATCGGTCGACGCGATACGGCCGTCAGGCCAGTCCGGAAGACCAGCTTCCGGCCAGTCGTTCGCACCCAACGGGGCCATAGCTCAGCTGGTAGAGCACCTGCATGGCATGCAGGGGGTCAGGAGTTCGAGTCTCCTTGGCTCCATTCACGGATCACCATCGCACCACAACAGCCCGGCCCAGAGCCGGGCTTTTTGATGGGCGCCAGCCTGCCTGCTCGAGCACGTCCGTGGCCCAGGCCACATCCGCCGCGTCGCCCTGGCGACTTCACACAGGTACACCGTGCACATCAAAGCGCTGGTATCCGTTGCTACTGTTTTGGTACGTTCATCCCCCCGCGGGACGCAGGTCTAGGCAGCAGGGAACGGGGCTGCCCATACCAGGTACATGCCATGAACACCCTCGCCCTCATCCGCGCACAGATCCTGAAGGCCCAGCGCCTCCATCAGGCTCAACTCGCCAGCGTGAGCAAGAGCTGGACCCCGATCTACTGATCGCATCCAGATCCCTCAGGCGCCCCACACGGGGCGCTTTTTTCATGCCCGCCTACCGCTGCGGCCGGGGGCCGGCGGGGCGGCAGCTCAGCAGCAGCAACCGTTGCACCAGCGCCGGGTCGCCCTGCAGGGCATAGGCCTCAATCTCCCGCTGGCGGCTGTCCTGGGGCAACAGGGCCGTGGAGGCCACCACCTGCTGCAGGTTGGCCTGGCGTTGCAGGTAGCGCAGGAAGAAGCCATTGATCTGGTCGTGGCTGAGGCTGCCGTTGCGCCGGAACCCCTCCGCCAGGGTTGAGGAGGTGGGGCTCTCCAGCCCATCGAGGCAATCCTGCACCACATGCACCAGCTCGTGGTGCAGCACGGTGCTGCGCTCCGCCGGGCGCCGGTTCAACCCCTGGTTGAGGCAGAGCCAGTTGGCCCCCATGTTGTAGACGGCCAGTTGGCCAGGGGCCCCGCACTGGAGCCGGACCTCCACCGCCACCCCCAGGCCCCGCAGCCGCTCCAGCAGCTCGGCCTCGGGCAACCGGTCCGCCTGGGGAGCTGCCCGCAGGGCCACCGGCATCAGCAGGGCCGCACCGGCCGCCAGCAGCCAGCCACCCGAGCGCCGCCAGCCCACGGCCAATCCAAAGAAAGTCTCAAGATTGTCGCACCTTGGACTCACGCCAGATCCAGGTGCCGGATCCCGCCAGCAGCAGCAGCAATGGCAGCTCCCCCCAGCGCCCATAGCCCGTGAGCCCCTGGCGCACCTGCAACCGCGCCAGCAGTTCGCCGGACTCAAACGGCGCCAGCTGCTGGCGCACCACACCGGCACCATCCACCACCAGGCTGGGACCGGTGTTGGCGGCACTCACCAGCCAACGGTTCACCTCCAGGGCCCGCAGCTGCGCCAGCGCCCGGAACTGCTGCTGCAGCAGTAGCGGGTAAGGGTCAAGGTTGGCACTGGCCAGCAGCCAGCCGGCCCCATCCCGGGTGGCGGCCGCCAGGGCGGTGCCATCCGCCAGCTCATAACAAATCACCACCCCCAAAGGGCCCTGCGGCCGGGCCAACAGCCGCGAGGGGGCCCCGGGGTTGAGGCCGCCCACCGCGGACAAACCCGCCCAGGCAAACAGCTCGCCGCCGGGGATCCATTCCCCCAGGGGCACCAACCGGTGCTTGTCGAGGGCGGCGGTGTGCCGCTGCTCGCCAGCGGGGAACAGCAGCAGGGCGCTGCGCAGCTGCGTGTCCTGCTGGCGAAAGCCGCCGCTGAGCACCTGCACCGACGCCACCTGGGGCAGTTCCTGCCCGAGGGGCAGGGCGCCCTCCGGCAACAGCAACGCCTGCACCCCCAAGCGCTCCGCCTGGCCGAGGGCGGCATCCAAGCGGCGCAGCAAGGTCTGCTGCTGGTCGAACTCAAATTTGCGGCGGGTGGGGATGGCCGGCTGCAACACCAGCAGCTCCAGGGGCTCACCCCCGGGCTGCAGCCGTTCCGCCCGCTCTAGGCGCCACCAGCCCAGCCCCTGCACGGCCACCACCAGCGCCAGCCACAGCAGCCCCAGCCGCCAGGCCTGCCGGCGCCGGCCCCGCACCGCCAGCCACAACCGCCACAGGCCCCAGCCGATCAGCAACTGCAAGGTGGCCACACCGCCCGCCCCCAGCCAGGTGGCCCAGGCCGCCAGCGGCCGATCACCCGGCAGGGCCGAGGCCCCCAGGCCGATCCAGAACAGCGGACCGCGGGCCAGCAGCACCTCCACCAGCCCCCACAGCGCCGCGGCGAACAGGGCCACCGGCCAGCGCTCAGCCCCCAGCCGTTGCACCAGCCAGCGCCAGCCCCCCACCAGGGCGGCCGCCAGCAGGCCACAACCCGCCCAGAGCAGCACGCACAACGGCAGGCTCAGGGGCAGGGGCACCCCCACCCAATCCAAGGGGTGCAGCCACAGCAACCAGCGGTGGCTCACCAGCACCGCCATCGCGCCCCAGAGGCCAGCGGCGGCCGGCCCCAGCCCCCACAGCGGCACGAGGGCCAGCCACAGCAGGGGTGGACAGCCCAGCGGGGGCAGGGCCACACCCGCCAGCGCGCCCCCCGCCAGGGCCGCGCACCACCACCACAACGGCCGGTTGCACACCATGGCCACCAACCCTAGGAAGCGCCATGGTTTGGGCATGGACTCCACCAACCCCCTGCAACAGCTGCTGCTGCGCGGCCTCAGCACCACCTCCCTGGTGGCGGACCGCCTGCGCCACGTGACCCAGGCCTGGGTGAGCAGCGGCCGGCTCGACCCCAGCCAGGCCGCCGCCCTGGTGGAGGAGGTGCTGGCCAGCCTGCGGGGGGAGAACCCGGAGCTGGAAAAGCAGGCGGAGCGGCAGATGGAGCGCAACATCGACCACCTGCTGCTTGATCTGGGCCTCGCCCGCCAGCGGGAGGTGGATGAGCTGCGGGGCCGCATCGACCGCTTGGAGCAGCAGCTGCGCCAGAACCAGGCGCGCTTCGACGTGCCCGACTGAGCTGCGGCAGCTGGGGCAGAATCGGCGGCAACGGCCGTTCGACCCAGCCATGCGCGACATCCTGATCAGTTCGGCGGTGTGCGTGGCCTGTCTGCTGCTCGCCCTGGTGAGCCAACTGGTGGCCCCCTCCACCGTGGAGGCGGCCGCCCCCGCGGCTCAAGCGGCGGTGGTCTCGGCCCCATCGGCCAGCCCCTCCGCCGCGGCCAGCGCCATCAGCGCCTTTGAGCTGGACCCGGACGACCCCAACCCAAGCCTGTTCACCATGGCGTCGGACCGCAGCGGCGGCGAAGCCATCGCCAACGCCTCGGCGCTGGGCGGTGAGCTGGTGATCGCCAAGGAACGCATGACCCCCACCGGACTCCGCATCACCGACATCACCGTGGGCACCGGCCCCGAAGCCAAAGCGGGCCAAACCGTGGTGGTGAACTACCGCGGCACCCTCGAGAACGGCAAGGAATTCGACAGCAGCTACGGCCGCGGGCCCTTCTCCTTCCCCCTCGGCGCCGGCCGGGTGATCAAGGGCTGGGATGAGGGGGTGGCCGGCATGCAGGTGGGCGGCAAGCGCAAGCTGGTGATCCCCCCCGACCTGGCCTACGGCGAGCGCGGTGCCGGCGGGGTGATTCCCCCCAACGCCACGCTGGTGTTTGAGGTGGAACTGCTGGAGATCAAGGGCTGAGCGCAGCCCGGGGGACGGTTCTCGCGACCTGCGGCACCGGCGGCGATCGTTAGGATGCCGCGGCTTTCCGGCACCCAGCCGGGACGGCCCAGCACGGCTGGAACCACCCCCTTTCCACGACCCTTCCATGGCTCACACGCTGCCCGCGCTGCCCT
>RHBP01000100.1 GCA_010030955.1 Synechococcaceae bacterium WBB_10_009
CGATGATGCCGACGATGCCTGCGGCGATGTGGTGGGCCACGATGCCACCCGGGTTGAAGGGGTTGAACCCCTCAGGCCCCCAGGCCGGTTGCACCGGCTCCAGGTGGCCCGTGATGCCGTAGGGGTCTGAGACCCACATGCCGGGGCCGAACACGCCGGTGAGGTGGAAGGCGCCGAAACCGAAGCAACCCAGACCGGCCAGCAGCAGGTGGATGCCGAAGATCTTGGGCAGATCAAGGGCCGGCTCCCCGGTGCGGGGGTCCTGCCAGATCTCGAGGTCCCAGTAGGTCCAGTGCCAGATGGCGGCCAGGAAGAGCAGGCCGCTGAAAATGATGTGGGCCGCTGCCACACCTTCGAAGCTCCAGAAGCCGGGGTCAACGCCGGTTTCACCGGTGATGCTCCAGCCGCCCCAGCTGCCGGTCACACCCAGGCGGGCCATGAAGGGCATCACAAACATGCCCTGGCGCCACATGGGGTTGAGCACCGGGTCGGAGGGATCGAAGATGGCCAGCTCATAGAGCGCCATGGAGCCGGCCCAGCCAGCTACCAGTGCGGTGTGCATGAGGTGCACGGCCAGAAGACGGCCCGGGTCGTTGATCACGACCGTGTGCACCCGATACCAGGGCAATCCCATGGGGGTTAGGTCCGGGGAAACAACCAGCCTTCCGCCCCGGGGGAACCGGTGACGGAGGGCAGCACGATCAGCCCTTCCCGGCCGGAGCCGGCAAACACTGAATCCGTGCTGGCGATGGTAAGGGGTTTGGCGGGCCCACCGATTCGATCCGACGCCAGCTGAAACGTGCCGTGATGGGGGCGGCCACAATGGGCCCAGTGCAGGAGCCGCCATGCCCGTGATTCGATTCGTGCGCGAAGGCCGCGATGTGGAGTGCTATCCGGGGGAAAACCTGCGGGAGGTGGCCCTGCGCGAGGGCATTGAGCTGTATGGCCTCAAGGGGATGCTGGGCAACTGCGGCGGCTGCGGCCAGTGCATCACCTGTTTTGTGGACGTGGTGGGCGAAAGCAGCCCCGGCAGCCTCAGCGGCCGCACGGCCGTGGAGGAGCAGAAGCTGCGGCGGCGGCCCCAGAGCTGGCGGCTGGCCTGCCAAAGCCTGGTGCAGGAATCGTTGCTGGTGCTCACCAAGCCGCAAGCGGGCCTTGGGGATGCGGAGGCCAAGATTGCGGCCGCCAAGGCCAACCCCCTGCCCCCCGGGCCCACCGCCTGGCCGGCGGCGGAGCAAGCGACCGATGGCGAAGCGGCCGAGGGCACCGACGCCACGGCGGCCGCCGCGGAAACCGCTACGAGCGATGAAGAGGCCTGAGCGGGCCGGCACAGCGGTGATACGGTCACCGGGCTGAACCCCGATTCCGCTGAACTCCGATTCCATGGAAACCAACGACCTCGGCTTCGTCGCCAGCCTGATGTTCGTGCTGGTGCCGACGGTGTTCCTGCTGGTGCTTTACATCCAGACCAGCAGCCGCCAGAGCTGAGGGCCGTTGGGGCTTGGGCCCCACAAGCCCACCCAACAAGCCGCTGTCCCGGCCCTGCATGGCGCAGGGCCGGGTTTTTTGTGGGCGCTCAGCGGCGACCCTCCGGTTCGCGCACCAGCAGCACCGGAGCCGGGGCATGCACCCGGATGTAATCGCTCACCGAAGAGCCCAGCAGCCGGTCGATGTCCACCAGGCTGCGCGCCACCAGGGGTCGGCGGTCCTGGGAGGCAATCACCAGCAGGTCGGCCTTGTGCTGCTCGGCCGCTTGGCACACCCCGCGGCCGATGTCGCCGGTGGCATGGATCGGCTTGAGCTCCACACCAAGGGCGCGGGCCCGTTGCACAGCCTTGTCGAGCACCTCATCGGCGGGGGTTTTGCCGCCGCGGGAGGGGGTGATGTCCTGGCGGCTGATGTGGATGCCGGTGAGGCTGCCGCCGGGGATGTCGCGCACCAGTTCACAGGCCAGTTTGAGGGCGTCATCGCCCACGCCGGTGCCATCCACCGCCACCATCACGCGGTTGATGTGGCGCACGTAGAGGTCGTCGCGCACCAGCAGCATCGGCCGCGTCGAAAGCTGAAACACGTATTGGCTGGCGCTGTTGCTGAGGATCGACTGCAGCCGCCCCAGGCCCCGCGAGCCCATCACGATCAGATCGGCATCGAGCTCATCGGCCACCTTGAGCACGGTTTGCTTGGTGTCGCCCTGGCGAATGATGGTGTTCACCTCCGCGGGGTTGAGCCCGAGGCGCTGCACCGCATCGGCCACGATGCCCGCCGCCTTCTGAGAATGCTCGGTGTAGCTCTCACCGGCCTGCTCCGCCACCACGTGCAGCAGGTTGAGGCGGGCCTGCCGAACGGCGGGGATGTCGCGCAGCATGCGCACCATGTCCTCCACGTGGCCCTTGCCGGAATCGGCGATCAGAAGGTTGCGGAACACAGCCGTTGCAACGCGCTCCGGCAGCCTATGGCGAACCCATGGGGGCAGAGCCCTCCGCCACGCACTCCGCAATGCAGAGCCCGAAGGAGCCCCAATCCAGCACCCCCTGGCGGCTGCAGCGCCGGGTGCTGCCCCAACACACCGACCACGCCGGCGTGATGTGGCACGGCACCTATCTGGCCTGGCTGGAGGAGGCCAGGGTGGAGGCGCTGGCGGCGGCCGGCCTGGCCTACGCCGACCTCTCCGCCGCAGGCTATGAACTGCCGGTGGTGAGCCTGGCGCTCGACTACCGCCAGGCGCTGCTGCACGGAGAATCCATCCAGCTGGAGAGCTGGGTGCTGCCGCGCCGCGGGCTGAAGCTGCCCTGGCTCAGCCGGTTTGTGAAACCCGATGGCCGCGTGGCGGCCGAGGCCCGGGTGGAGCTGGTGTTGGTGGCATTGACCGGCGGCGAGGGGGGCAGCGAGCGGCGCCTGCTGCGGCACATGCCCCAGGCGCTGGCGGCGGCAGTGGAGCGGCTGCAGCGGGGGCCGGGCTGACCACCCCACCACAGCTACAGTACAGATGTACTGATCAGCAGGATGGCATGGGGGAGTTGCTGCGGGCACCGTTTGCGGCGGCGGCGGTGCGCCCCACGGCACGGACGGCCGAAGACCCCGCGCCCCAGCCCCCGCACCACCACAACCAACGCCAACGCCGGGGCTGGGCAACGGAGCAGGAGCGGTTGTGGGCCCTGATCTGGGCGGAATGCCCCGGCATCGGTTGGCGGCGGCTGCAGCGGCTGAAGCACCTGTTCGGCAGCCTGGCCGTGGCCTGGCAGGCCACCGACGGCCAGCTCAGCCACGCCCTGTCGGGAACCACGGCGCTGCAGGCCGCGGAGTTGGAGCGGCTGGCGGCCTACCGCCACCGGCTCGGGCCGGAGCCCATCGGCGATCCACTCACCCCAGCTGACAGGCAGCGGCTGCGGCGCCAGCGCTGCCTGCTGCTGGGGGATGCGAGCCTGCCGGAATCATTGGAGTGGTTGGAGCGCCCACCGCTGCAGCTGTTCTGGCAAGGGCAAGGCCAGCTCTGGCCCCACCTGCGCGAGGGCCAAGCGGTGGCGGTGGTGGGCACACGCCGCCCCTCACGCCACGGCGAAGCCACGGCTCGGGCCGTGGGGGCCGCCCTGGCGGAGGCGGGCTGGCCGGTGGTGAGCGGCCTGGCGGAGGGGATCGATGCGGCCGCCCACCGGGGCTGCCTGGAGGCCCAGGGGCGACCCGTGGGGGTGCTGGGCACACCCTTGGAGCGGGTGTACCCACGCCATCACACCGCCCTGCAGGCGGAGGTGGGCCGCCGGGGGCTGCTGGTGAGTGAATTGGCCCCTGGCACGCCAGTGCGGGCGGGCCACTTCGCCCAACGCAACCGGCTGCAGGTGGCCCTGGCCCAGGCGGTGGTGCTGGTGGAATGCCCCCAACGCAGCGGCGCCCTGCAATCGGCGCAACTGGCGTGGGATGCGGGGCTGCCCCTGTGGGTGGTGCCCGGCGACGCCTCCAAGCTGAGCTGCGGCGGCAGCAACCGCTGGCTGGCCCAGGGAGCCTCCGTGTTGCTGGATCCGGCCCAGCTGATCGACAGCATCGGAGCTGGCCCCTTGGCCAGCGGCCAGGGGGGGGCCAGCGGTGGCGCCTGCCCCGAGCAGGGGGCGGGCCTGGTGCAGCGGGAGGCGGCGTTGCTGGCGGCCCTGGGGGCCGGCGCCTGCCTGGATCACCTGTGTGAGCGGTTGCGACAACGCCCGGCCCAATTGAGTGAGCGGCTGCTGCGGCTCGAGCTGGCGGGGCTGGTGCGGGGGGAGCCGGGCCTGTGGTGGCGGCCCAGCAACCCAGGGCTCTGACTACCCTGAGGCCATGGCGGCCCCGGCCCACAGCACCGGCACCGATGCGGGCCGGCACGCCATCGGCGGTGAGGATCTGCTGCGTTGGCGGCGCCAACAGCTGAGCCGGGGCGGCCAGCCCTCGGGCCTCGATTGGCTGCTCGACCTGGAGGCCGGCGTGGACTGGCAGCAGCTGCAACAGCTGCGGCTGCATCCCGAGGCCACACTCCTGCTGAACGTGCCGCTGGAGCAGCTCGAATCGCTATGGCGGCGGCATTGCCATGGCCAGGAGCCACTGCAATACCTGGTGGGCCAATGCCCCTGGCGCGACCTCACCCTGCAGGTGGCGCCAGGCGTGCTGATCCCGCGCCAGGAAACCGAACTGCTCGTGGATCTGGCGCTGGCCATCTGGGGCACCGCGGGCAGCTCCGATGGCCCCCACCGCTGGGCCGACCTGGGCACCGGCTCCGGTTGCCTGGCGCTGGCCCTGGCCCAGGCCTGGCCCGGCGGCCAGGGGATGGCCGTGGACCGTTCGGCCGAAGCGTTGTGCCAGGCGGGCGCCAACCTGCGGGCCCAGGGCCTGGAGGGTCGCGTGCAGCTGCTGGAGGGGGAGTGGTGGAAGCCGTTGCAACCGCACTGGGGTGCGCTGGATCTGGTGGTGTCGAATCCCCCCTACATCCCGCGCTTGGTGTGGCAGCAGCTCGATCCAGTGGTGCGCGACCACGAACCGGAGTTGGCGCTGGTGGGGGGCGAGGACGGCCTGGAGGCGCTGCGGGCCATCACCGCCGGTGCCGCCGAGGCCCTGGCGCCGGGGGGTTGGTTGCTGCTGGAGCACCACCACGACCAAAGCACCGCGGTGCTGGAGTTGCTGCGGGCCGGGGGCCTGGTGGAGGTGACGCCCCATCCCGATCTGGAGGGCCAGTGGCGCTTCGCCTCGGCCCGCAGGGCACCGGAGCGGCCATGAGCCCCCTCTGCAGCGCCAGTGAACTGGCCGCCCGGCTACGGGGAGGCGAGGCCGTGCTGTTCCCCACCGACACCCTGCCCGCCCTGGCGACCACCCCGGGCGCCGCCCAGCAGCTGTGGGCACTCAAGCAACGGCCGGCCCACAAGGCGGTGATCCTGATGGGCGCACGGGCGGACGATCTCTGGCCCTGCCTAGGGCAGCCGGTGGAGCCGGCCTGGCGGGCCTTGGCCGATCGCCACTGGCCCGGGGCACTCACGCTGGTGCTGCCGGCCCGGGGGGCCCTGGTGGAGCAACTCAACCCCGGCGGCGCCAGCCTGGGGCTGCGGGTTCCGGCGTGCCCGCAGGCACTGGAGCTGCTGCGCTGCAGCGGACCCCTGGCCACCACCAGCGCCAACCGCTCCGGCGAGCCCGCCTGCACCACCGCAGAGGAGGCCTGCGCCGCCTTCCCCGGCGTGGCGCAGCTGGCGCCCGTGCCGTGGCCCACGCCATCGGGGCAAGCGAGCACCGTGCTGGCCTGGAGCGATGCGGGCAGCTGGCGGCTGCTGCGGGCCGGCGCCGTGCCACCACCGGATGGAGCAGGGGTGCCGCTGTGATTGTGTTGGTTGGTGGTGCTGCTCACCCTGCTGCTCAGCCTGAATGCCTGGCTGTTGGAGCCGCTGGTGCAGGGGATCACGGCGCTGCTGGAGCTGCCTGTGTTGCCCTGGCTCGCCTTGGCGATCGGGGCCTGGGTCCTGGCGGGCGGGCAGGAACGCCCATAAAAAACCCCCGGCCGAGGCCGGGGGTGATGGTCGTCCCTCAAGGGGCAGTGGGGCTGAGGCCGAAGCCGATCAGCCGAACTTGCCGGAGGTGGAGGCGATCAGGAAGGCGGCGTAGGTCACGAAGTAGCCCACGGTGAAGTGAGCCAGACCCACAACGCGTGCCTGAACAATCGAGAGCGCCACGGGCTTGTCGCGCCAGCCCACCAGGTTGGCGAGCGGGGTGCGCTGGTGCGCCCAGACGATGGTCTCGATCAGTTCCTGCCAGTAACCGCGCCAGGAGATCAGGAACATGAAGCCGGTGGCCCAGATCAGGTGACCGAACAGGAACATCCAGGCCCAAACGGCGAGGTTGTTGCTGCCATACGGGTTG